>JAHZIU010000015.1 GCA_022601315.1 Betaproteobacteria bacterium | reverse complement strand
AGGTGTTAAAAATAAAATTGAGGCTGCAGGCGGCAGTGTCTCTTAGATGTAAAAGGATATAAATTGGCCATCAAAGGAATTAAAAATAAACCAGTAGATAAATTCGCGGATTTAAAGCGACGGCTATGGTTTTTGTTGCTAGCATTAATTGTATATCGAATCGGTGCGCATGTACCTGTTCCTGGGATTGACCCGGACGTTTTAAAAGATCTTTTTGAATCTCAAGAAAGCGGTGTTCTGGGAATGTTTAATATGTTTTCAGGAGGGGCATTATCACGTTTTTCAATCCTGGCCCTAGGGATTATGCCCTATATTTCCGCGTCGATTATAATGCAACTTGCTACCGTTGCAGTTCCATACCTTGAAGCGCTTAAAAAAGAAGGCGAAAGTGGACGTAGAAAGATTACTCAGTATACTCGGTACGGCACATTAGGATTAGCGACAGTACAAAGCTATGGAATGTCAATTGCATTACAGTCACAAGTAGGTTTAGTAATTAATCCAGGTGGTATGTTCGTTTTAACGACCGTTGTTACCTTAGTTACTGGGACCATTTTTTTAATGTGGCTTGGTGAGCAAATTACAGAAAGGGGTATCGGTAATGGTATATCTTTGATTATTTTTGCTGGAATTGCAGCTGGCTTGCCAAGTGCTATTGGTGGTACGCTCGATTTGGTTAGCACTGGTTCCATGCATTTTTTAGTTGCTTTGGGAATATTTATTGCAGCAGCTTTGGTAACAGGCTTTGTCGTTTTTGTTGAAAAGGGCCAAAGGCGAATTCTAGTTAATTACGCTAAAAGGCAAGTTGGAAAAAAAGTATATGGTGGTCAAAGCTCGCATCTTCCATTAAAACTTAACATGGCAGGTGTCATACCCCCGATTTTTGCTTCAAGTATTATCTTGTTTCCAGCGACATTAGCAGGTTGGTTTGCTAGTGGTGAATCTATGTTTTGGTTGCGGGATATTAGTGCAGCACTATCACCTGGGCAGCCTTTGTATGTCATGCTTTACGCCATGATGATCATTTTCTTTTGTTTCTTTTACACAGCGCTAGTATTTAACCCAAAAGAGACATCAGACAATCTTAAGAAAAGCGGCGCGTTTATCCCCGGGATAAGGCCAGGAGATCAGACGACTCGATATATTGAACGTATTATGCTTAGGCTTACGTTAACAGGTTCAATATATGTAACCATGGTTTGCCTTTTGCCTGAATTTTTGATTTTGAAATGGAATGTGCCTTTTTATTTTGGTGGTACATCGTTGTTAATTATCGTGATCGTAACTATGGACTTCATGTCACAAGTGCAATCACATATTATGTCTTCACAATATGATAGCTTGCTAAAAAAGGCTAATTTGAAAGGTGGTAGTGGGTTACCCACTAGATAACTGTATTAATGGCTAAAGAAGAAACAATACAGATGCAAGGTGAGGTATTAGAAACACTTCCGAACGCAACGTTTAGGGTTAAATTGGAAAACGGACATATTGTCTTAGGTCATATTTCGGGAAAAATGCGTATGCATTATATTAGGATATTACCAGGAGATAAAGTTACGGTTGACTTGACACCTTATGATCTAACTCGGGCCAGAATAACATTTCGTGCAAAATAACTATTACAATTTTTTTAGTTAATATTGTGTAGACAAGATATAAAATACATAAATAAGGAATCCTTTCATGAAGGTAATGGCATCGGTTAAAAAGATTTGCAGAAATTGTAAAGTAATAAGACGAAATCGAGTAGTAAGAGTGATTTGTAAAGATCCGCGTCATAAGCAGCGTCAGGGATAATTATGCTTTTATTTACAGCAAATAATTAATAGGATAGATAGATGGCACGTATTGCTGGTGTAAACATTCCAAATCACCAACACGTTAGAATTGCGCTAACTGCAATTTATGGGATTGGACATTCAAGTTCTAAACAGATATGCCAGAAGGTTGGAATAGATGGTGATATTAAATTAAAGGATTTATCTGACGATCAGATTGAACTTATACGTGATTGTGTCTCCAAAATGACTATAGAAGGAGATCTACGTCGCGAAGTTTCAATGAATATTAAAAGATTAATGGATTTGAGTTGCTATCGTGGCTTAAGACATCGCCGTGGATTACCGCTAAGGGGCCAAAGAACACGTACAAATGCACGAACACGTAAAGGGCCTCGCAAAGCGATACGTTCGAGATGATATCCAGAAATAATAATTATATTTCTTAAGGAATTAAAATTACATGGTAAAAGCAACTTCTCGTGTTAGAAAAAAGATAAAAAAAAATGTGTCTGAAGGGATAGCACATATACACGCATCTTTTAATAATACAATCGTAACTATTACCGACCGTCAAGGTAATGCATTGTCATGGGCAACTTCTGGTGGTGCTGGTTTTAAGGGTTCACGTAAGAGCACTCCTTTTGCAGCACAAGTTGCTGCAGAGATTGCCAGTAAAGTGGCAATAGAATGTGGTGTTAAAAATTTAGAAGTTCGTATTAAAGGACCAGGACCAGGTAGAGATTCTGCAGTAAGAGCGCTCAATGCCGCTGGCTTTAAAATATCAAGTATATCGGACGTGACACCTGTGCCACACAACGGATGTCGACCACCAAAAAAACGTCGTATTTAAGGAGATTGTGTTGGCTAGAAATCTTGAACCAAAATGTAGACAATGCCGGAGAGAAGGTGAGAAGCTTTTTTTGAAAGGTGAAAAATGTTTTACTGATAAATGTGCAATTGAAAGAAGAGGTTATCCGCCCGGTCAACATGGACAAAAGAAAGCACGTTTATCTGATTACGGTGTGCAATTGCGCGAAAAGCAAAAAATTAGACGTATTTATGGTGTTCTAGAAAAGCAATTTAGAAATATTTATAAAGCGGCTGATAATCTACGTGGAGTAACGGGTGATAATCTATTACAGCTGCTAGAAAGTCGTCTTGATAATGTAACCTTCCAAATGGGGTTCGGCGCTTCAAGATCTGAAGCTCGTCAAATTGTAAGACACAACAGTATTCGTGTGAATGGTCAGAGAGTCAATATACCATCCTATATAGTTAAGGCAGGTGATGTGATTGAAATTGCAGATAATGCTAAAAAACAATTACGAATTAAATCTGCACTTGAGGCAGCTGACAATCGTAGTTTTCCTACTTGGATAGATATGGATGTCAAAGGTATGAAGGGTATATACAAATCAAAACCTGAACGATCTGATTTATCATCTACAATAAATGAATCACTTGTAGTTGAATTATATTCTAAATAATTAACAACAAATATTGGCTAGCTTAAAGCTAAAGGACATTACTATGCAAGGTAATGAATTACTAACACCACGTATTATTGATGTTCAAAATCTCTCTCCGCTACATGCAAAAGTTGTTATGGAGCCTTTCGAGAGAGGTTATGGTCATACATTAGGAAATGCATTACGCAGAATTCTTTTATCTTCTATGGCTGGTTATGCACCTACTGAAGTAAAAATATCTGGTGTTGTGCATGAATATTCAGCACTTGATGGTGTGCAAGAAGATATTGTTGACATATTGTTGAATATTAAAGGTATTGTTCTTAAACTGCATAATAATGATGAAGCAATACTTACTCTACAAAAATCAGGTAAAGGCGTTGTGACTGCAGGGGATATTGCGACTAGCCATGATGTTGAAATTTTAAATCCAGAACATGTCATTGCACACTTAACCTCCGGCGGAGAACTTGATTTACAGTTAAAAGTTGAGAAAGGACGTGGATACGTACCTGCAAGTTCACGTAAAAATAACGAATTTGATAAAAGTATTGGTACTATTTTATTAGATTCCTCATTTAGTCCAATAAGGCGAGTGAGCTATACAGTAGAAAGTGCGCGGGTTGAACAAAGAACAGATTTAGACAAATTAGTAATGGATCTTGAGACTAATGGCGTGGTAGAGCCTGAGGAAGCGATACGCTTTGCTGCCAGGGTTTTGGTTCAACAACTTTCTGTATTCGCAGACTTAGAAAGTACCCCACTACCTAAAGAACAACCAAAAGTTCCACAGATTGATCCTGTTTTACTACGACCTGTTGATGATTTAGAGTTAACTGTACGGTCTGCCAACTGTTTGAAAGTTGAGAATATTTATTACATTGGTGACTTGATTCAAAGAACTGAAGCGGAGTTGCTAAGAACACCCAATCTGGGTCGTAAATCATTAAATGAGATTAAGGAAGTGCTAGCATCACGCGAGCTCACTTTGGGGATGAAGTTAGATAATTGGCCCCCTGCGAATCTCGACAATATTGCTAAGGATTTAAATCATGCGCCATCATAATACTTTTAGAAAGCTTAATCGTTCAAGTAGTCATAGAATTGCAATGTTTCGTAATATGAGTAACTCACTTTTACGACATGAAATTATTAAGACAACGTTGCCCAAAGCAAAAGAATTAAGACGCATTGTAGAACCTATGATAACGCTTGGAAAAAAACCTTCACTTTCTAATCGCCGCTTAGCATTTAGCAGATTGCGTGATCGTGAGATGGTTACAAAGCTTTTTTCAGAATTAGGCCCTAGATATGAAAAACGACCTGGGGGCTATTTACGTGTACTTAAGTATGGCTTTAGGAAAGGGGATAATGCACCTATGGCGCTTGTTGAATTAATTGATAGAACGCCTGATGAAGTTATAATCGATGATGAACCTAATAAGGATGAAAGCTAATAATTTTCTTTCATATTGATTCATTAATTATGCTTCATTGAATTAGTCACCGGTACATTTCTTATGTAATGGTGACTTTTTTACTTTCTAACTTCATTACTGCACACAAACTTTCAGCCCTACCCTTTTATTCTATGCGTGAAATAGCTTTTGCTATACTTAGGGTTTTAAGTGATGGTCAAACTCATTCTGGAACTAAACTTGGTCATTCTTTAGGTTGTTCACGCGCGACAATATCCAATACGCTTAAGGAAACTGCCCAATACGGTGTCGAGATAGAAAAGACGATGGGTAAGGGTTATCGGTGGATTAATCCCATCTGTTGGTTAAATAAAAATTGCCTATCTTACAAACTTGGTACTAACTGTAGTTTTTTTCGTTTAGAACTCTTTCACACTCTTCCTTCTACTAATACTTTTCTTCTCAATTCTATTAATGAGTTGTTGATAACAAACAATCCTATTCATGTTGTTGCTTGTGAATTACAAACTAATGGTCGTGGGAGAAGGGCTAGTCGCTGGCAAACTGGGTTGGGTGATAGCCTTACTTTCTCCCTCTTATGGCGGTTTGAGCAGGGAGCGTCATCACTTTCTGGTTTAAGTTTGGTTATTGGAATTGCGATCATACGTGTGCTCAGGCATTTTTCCATTAATACTGTTAAATTAAAGTGGCCGAATGATGTTTTATACTCTAACCAAAAATTGGCAGGTACATTGATTGAGCTTCGTGGTGAAATGTTAGGGCCAACCTATGCCGTTATTGGTATTGGCATCAATTTTAATTTGCCACTAAGAATTAAAAAATCAATAGACCAGCTTGTATGTGATTTAAATCTAATTACAGGGCGCATCCTTGATCGAAACATTATTTTTGCCGCTTTGTTATCTGAGTTACGTCACGTGCTCATGGTATTTTCTAAATTTGGCTTTTCCTATTTTCGTAAAGAGTGGGTTGGTTATCATGCTTATGAAGGACGCCAGGTAAAACTAATGTTTCCTGACAAGTCAATTATTGAAGGTACTGTTGATAATGTAAATGACGATGGCTCACTTAATTTGGTGACCTCTTTAGGTAGAAAATCTTTTAATATTGGCGAAATTTCTTTACGTTGCGGGACATAATATGAGTCTGATTCTGGCTATAGATTCGGGTAACTCTTTTATTAAGTGGGGAATACATGATGGGATACAATGGCAGGCACTGAATAAAGTTGCGATAAAGAATATAACTACGTTAGAAGCTCAGTGGGTTAATTTGTCTGTGAAACCCACTTCCATTGTGATTTCTCATGTTTCCAACCAATTTATACGTGACAAATTATCTGATTTACTGTCGGTTTGGCCTATCTCAGTTCACTGGGTAAAGTCGATTCCTTTTCAGTGTGGTGTTTATAATGGCTATACTGACCCACATCAACTAGGATGTGATCGTTGGATGTCACTTATTGCCGCCAGACAATATTTATTCCAACAATCATGTTTGGTAATAAATGTTGGGACAGCTTTGACTGTTGATTGCCTTTCTGATTCAGGACAATTCCTAGGCGGTATTATTTTCCCTGGGCCATATTTAATGCTTCGCAGTTTAGAAGAGAATACAGAACAACTGGAGGCTGAAATTGGTAGCTATCAGGACTTTCCATCATGCACCAACAATGCGATTTTCTCAGGGGTAATTCAATCTGCACTAGGGGCAATAGAGCGAATGCGTAGTCTTTTCTCAGTGCAGTTGCAGCGTCCCTTGAAGAATTGCATTGTTAGTGGCGGTGGTGCGCATCTTATAGTGCCCTATATAAACTTCCCTATAACAATTATTGAAAATATAGTGCTGGAAGGTTTAGCGATTGTTGCTAAAGAGTCAGGACAAAGTTAATCATCTTAATAATATGCCTTTCTTCCAAAATGCAGTATTTTTTACCTCTGTAAATGACATTCGTAATTTACCGGTACATTCTGGAGTGGAAGTTGCTTTTGCCGGACGATCCAATGCAGGTAAGTCTAGTGTTATCAACAAACTTACCAATAGAAATCGTTTGGCCTTTGTTAGTAAAACACCCGGACGGACACAACTAATAAACTTTTTCCAATTTGATAAAGAGCTTTTTCTTGTTGACCTACCAGGCTATGGGTATGCTAAAGTACCTTTGTCTATCCGGCAACATTGGGAACAATTTCTTAGCACATACTTGCAGACGAGAGAGTCGCTACATGGTTTAGTTTTAATTGTGGATATACGTCATCCTTTGAAGCCTTTGGATATACAAATGTTAGATTGGTTTGCGCCAACTGGAAAATCGATACATATTTTGTTAACTAAAGCAGATAAGCTGAGTCGTAACCAAGCAAATAATACTCTAATAGAAGTTAGGAAATATTTGCAGCAATTTTATGCACATTGCTCTGTGCAGTTGTTTTCAAGCACTAAAGGAGACGGTGTTGAAGAGGCAACATCTGTCATCAATGGTTGGTTTGGAATAAATCAGACTACATTACCTATTAATAGCCGTAAAAATAAAAAACCCCCGGTTAAAGGGGAGTAAAACCGGGGGGAACCGCCTTAATATCACTTAAGGCTCCGTCTCAGGGAGGATAGACGGAGGACAATCAAGTATGTCCACTTAAAAGACAAGCTAACTATTAAACAAGTTCCCAAATAGATTTAATTTTTTAATTTTTATTCGATCAGATAACACATGTTTCCATTAAGTCAGTTTCCACAGAGAAGAATGCGACGCTTACGTCGTAATGATTTTTCACGTCGTCTTGTACAAGAATCACATCTTAGCGTCGATGACTTTATATATCCTGTTTTTGTATTAGATGGTAAAAATCGTAAAGAAGATGTTGCGTCTATGCCTGGTGTAGTGCGTCAAAGTCTAGATGTGTTAATGAATCAGGCTGAGAAATGCGTGCAGCTTGGTATTCCTGCTATGGCTATTTTTCCAGTTGTTGATGAGAGTCTTAAGAATCTAACTGCTGATGAAGCATTTAATCCAGACGGATTAGTGCCAAAAGTTGTGCGTAACTTAAAAGAGCAATTTCCAGAACTGGGTATTATTACTGATATAGCGTTAGACCCATACACAAGTCATGGTCAAGATGGCTTAATTGACCAGAATGGCTATGTTATGAATGACGAAACAGTAAGCGTTCTTTGTAAGCAGGCATTGGTGCATGCGCAAGCTGGTGCTGATGTGGTTGCTCCTTCAGATATGATGGATGGTCGTATTATCGCTGTTCGGAATATGCTAGATGAAAAACAGTTTATTCATACTAAGATTTTAGCTTATTCAGCCAAATATGCTTCCAGTTTTTATGGACCGTTTCGTGATGCAGTTGGTTCTGCTGCAAATTTGGGTGGTGGAAGTAAACATACCTATCAAATGAATCCTGCGAATTCAAATGAGGCATTGTGGGAAGTGGGGCTTGATTTAAATGAAGGCGCGGATATGGTTATGATAAAACCTGGTTTGCCATATTTGGATATAGTCCGTCGTGTAAAGGATGAATATAAAGTACCAACGTTTGTTTATCAAGTCAGCGGTGAATATGCCATGCTAAAAGCATCAGCTATGAATGGTTGGTTAAATGAAGAAGCCTGTGTTTTGGAATCCTTACTTTCTTTTAAACGCGCCGGTGCGGATGGCATACTCACTTACTATGCAATTGATGCGGCCACCTGGTT
>JAHZIU010000151.1 GCA_022601315.1 Betaproteobacteria bacterium | reverse complement strand
CGCGCAGTACCTTGGGTATGTCGCCCCGGGAGCGCAAATCAAATTTGATTTGCGATACGTCTATTTCACCTATTTGCATCTGAATATTTTGGACTACGCGCATGATGATTTCAGCCGAATCAAGTTGGTTTGTGATAAAGGGTATTTTGCCAAACTATGGTCGAAGTTTGGGAGGTTTTTGGCTTAGAATGCATCAAAACCACCTATTTACATCGATTTAACTCAGATTCTTTGTAATCTTCCATGGCAGAAATTGCTGTAACTTGTTGTTGTATAATTGAATGCGAGTTCTCGGGCAAGCACTATCTAATGCATCTACTATAATAGTTGTCACTAAGTTTTATCGTGAGACAATGCTCTCAGAATCATTTGCTTAACAGAATCATTAGTATTTAATGGAACTAACTCCATTCCAGGATTACGATTAGCAAATACACGGAAAACTTCATCAGCAAAAGCCTGACCTATCGATTCAACATCATCAAAATCAAAGATAACAGTTTTAAACTTATCTATCCGTGCTAACAGCCTTTTTGCTTGAGAGCGCGAAACAAGCTTGTCATCACCGTATTGAGTTAACTTTACTGGAACAACAGTTTTAGTAAAACCATATTCATCATCAGAAGTAAATCTATCGAATATTTGTTTTGTAGTTCTTGAAGTGTTGTTCGATATCTGCATTATCACTGCAGTCCCAGAAATGATTTGCTGGTATTCAGAAATCCAATCTTCCACTTCACCATGTTTATGTGAAAAAGATACATTTCCAGAAAGTATCATGAAATTATCAAACATTCTAGACGAGAAAAAAATACCTTCCCCTGAATGGTTTTTAGGGTCTGTTGTTAACTTTCCTTTTGCAAGCTCAAGTACCGAGTGTCTTTCGTCGTGCAGTGCTAATTCGCGCTGAATCTTTTTAAAAATACCTTCACCATTATCGATAACAACAACATCTGATGTGGTTGTTGTCTTTTTTAGTTTTACAATTGCTTGTGTTCCCTTTGAATGATCGATGGCATTATTGAATATTTCTGTTACGCCAAAATGCCAGATATCCATCACATTATCTGGAAGTTCTCCCAGTAAAGGAGATATGTGATCACGCCATATCACGTCTTCCGATACTGAATTATCAAGAGGAAACGCATCTTTCCATTCAACTATCGGATGTAAATAGTACCGCCTATTCCTTGTGGCACCTTTTGCAACAATCGCTTCTTGATTAATAAGTCGTTGAATATGTTTATTCACAGCTTGTCTTGAAATATCAAATTTATCGCAACATAAATTTACGATACTTGTTGGATTTTTTTCAACGTTATCGAGAATAAACTGCCTTGTCGCTTCGCCTCTTTTACTAATTCTAGACATAACTTAATTTTGTCAACCTTAAAGATCGCTATTGTCAACCCTAAAGATCGCTATTGTCAACCTTAAAGATAATATTTAGGCAACAAAAAAGCCCACCGAGGAATCCAGGGTGAGCTTTGACATGTATATAATTGACTCCTATTTTGGAACTAATTTTCCCTCTTGTAAAGTATTCGAATTAATTTAATCAAACCTGATTCAATAGCCTAGATTAAGTAGCAATCAATTTATCAACTAACAGTCAATCACTAAATTGAGTTTTCGTTGATCTTCCGACCAACATCTCAATATCATCAGCACTTCGATACAAAACATCTCTACTCTTCAAACCCGCCGCTGCAGAAAGAGTTTTATAATCCACGCTACCGGTAACAGGTATACTGCTTTGCCGCTGAAATTTTTTAACTTCTTCAATCATCGCAGGTGATGCAACGAGTTTCCCCTGCATAGGATCAAAAGAAAGAGCATCAGCCCAGACGACTCATGCTGCCTATAAAACCATTATCTTTCAGCAATCTCCGGTATTCTTTGCTGGCGTATTGTGATCCGCGATCTGAGTGTGCGATCAATCCGGCTTGCGGTCGGCGCTGCCAGATGCTCATCCTCAACGCATCACAAACTAACTGTGCTTTCATCCTCGAACTCATGCGCCAACCAACTACTTTCCTAGAAAACAGGTCAATGACTACAGCAAGATACAGCCAACCTTCTTGTGTCCAGATGTACGTTATGTCGCTAACGTAGGTCTGGTCCAGGTTTGCAACATCAAACTGCCTATCCAATTTGTTCTCAAATATCGGTTGTTTATGATTACTGTTAGTTGTTGCTTTGTATTTCTTCCGGTGTCTTACACAAACTCCGGCTTCCTTCATCAAGTTTCTAACTTTCCAACGGCCAACCTTATAACCGCTTGCATTCAGCGCCTTTTTCATTCTACGGCTACCATAGGTATAGTGACTGGATTCTGCAATATCCCGTATAGCATCAATAAGTTTCGCGTGATACGAATCATCAGAAAAACTTGCTTGACGCCGAGCATAATCATAATAAGCACTACGACTCACCCTGTACAGCTGACACATCAGGGCAACTGGATAGGTTTTCTTTTTTTGGGTGATGAACGAATATTTCGCTTCGTTTCTTTCGCAAAGAAGACCGTCGCCTCCTTTAATATTTGTTTCTCCAGTAAGAATATTTACTCTTAACTGGGGTGACCGGGTCTATTAAACCATGTCATGCCGTGACGTGACAAACAGCCTTTTGCACGCTTTGTTCTATAACGTATAGTGCCTAAAGTTGATTCTATCGGGTTGCTGGTTCTGATGCTCTGCCAATGCTGGGCAGGATAATCATAAAAAGCCAGTAACTCTTCTCTGTCCTTCTGTAAGCAAAAAGTTGATTCTGGAAATTTAGCTTCATAGGTTTCTATAAATAAATCAAAGGACTTCTCGACATTCTCCTTTGTTTCCGCTTGCCATATTTGATCCAATG
>JAHZIU010000150.1 GCA_022601315.1 Betaproteobacteria bacterium | reverse complement strand
GAACCGTTAACATGTTCAAAATAGCCGAGGCATAATACGAGACAAAATAAACAAATACGTAGAAAAAAATGGCACCCATGGGTATTCCTTGTTTGGTTTATTAATTATAAAAATATTTTAAAAAAAGTTGAAAACTATAGAGCTGATGATACACAGGTACTTATAAAAAATCACTGGTATATTTTGGCTTTGATGATGCTGTAACTTAATCTGTGTGACGGGCTATGTTAATTTTTTATGAACAAAGGTGGTAGGCAAGAAAAAGAAGATTTGGCAGTAGTTGTACGTTTATTATTTACATTCACTGTGCCAAATAGTTTTAAATTTAATGTATATTGGCTGATATCAATAATCAGATCAATGAGTGGGGGAGGCTGTGAAAAATCAAATAGGAGTTTCAAAATTATCAGGGTTTACTTGTTCAATGTTGGTGTTGACACTAATTTTGTTTTTTTCAGTGACATTACAGGCCGAAGAGATTGGTAGTGTTTCTACAAAATTCAAGATGTTGGGTGCCAACGATAAGATTGTAATTGAGGCGTTTGATGATCCAGATATCAACGGGGCAACTTGTTATTTGAGCCGGGCTAAGACTGGTGGTGTTAGCGGTGCGGTAGGTCTTGCTGAAGACACTTCCGATGCTTCAATTGCTTGTCGTCAGGTTGGACCTATTGTTTTGTCAAAAGAGATCAAGAAAGGTAAAGCAGATGGGGATGAGGTGTTTAAGAAAAGCACATCGCTGTTATTTAAATCGTTACAGGTTGTACGTTTTTATGATCCTAAAAGAAATGTACTTGTTTACTTGACTTATAGCGACAGAATTATTGAAGGGTCGCCAAAAAACAGTATTTCGACCATTCCTATTATGCCATGGCGTTAACTAGTACTCCTTCAACTTGATATTAACGGATGCAGCCTTCACAAGATGTTTCGGCACAAGGCACAGCACGCAGACAATGGTTATTCTTCAGATCAGTGATTAAATTTCTGCAACTGGTGCAATGTTCAGATTAATCAATTTAATTTTTTAAACGGATATCGTTTAACTAATGCCGAGTCAAATTTAAGGACATTTCTAAAAATCTAAAGGTCGTTCAAATGCTGGACGTAGCCTGGGTTTTTAGCGGTGTATTTTATCTCGCCCGAGGGAACATGCCTTTTAGTCCACGCATCATTTTTGACATGCCGCCCTTACTCATCATTTTCATCATTTTCTTGGATTGTTCAAATTGAGACAGTAAGCGATTAACTTCTTGTACCGATACGCCTGATCCTGCGGCAATACGACGTTTGCGTGATGCTTTAAGAATTTCTGGTTTGGTGCGCTCTTGACGTGTCATGGAATTAATAATGGCTTCTGTGCGGCCAATGACTTTATCATCAACATTGACATTCTGAGCGGCCTGACTAAATTGTGCCGGTAGTTTGTCCATCATGGCGCTCATTCCACCCATATTTTTCATTTGCTGAAATTGTGCTTTAAAATCATCAAGATCAAACCCTTTTCCGGATTTAACCTTTTTCATCAGCTTTTCGGCTTCACGCTCATCCGTGCTGCGTTGCGCTTCTTCAATTAAACCCAGCACGTCTCCCATGCCGAGAATGCGAGAAGCCATCCGGTCAGGATGAAATGCTTCCAAACCAGTTAGTTTTTCAGCGATACCGGCAAATTTTATGGGTTTGCCAGTGATATGTTTTACTGATAATGCAGCACCGCCACGCGCATCACCATCCAGTTTGGTTAAAATGACGCCGGTTAGAGGCAAGGCTTCTGAGAATGCTTTGGCGGTATTGACGGCATCCTGGCCTTGCATGGCGTCGACAACAAATAGTGTTTCAATTGGATTGAGCAGTCTTTCCAGCTCACTGATTTCCTGCATCATTGCTTCATCAATACCCAACCGACCCGCCGTATCGACAATCAGTACATCATGATGATGTTTACGTGCATAATCTAATGCAGCGGCGCCAATCTCTCCAGGTTTTTGCCCATCCTGGGTAGGAAAAAAATCAGCGCCGGTTTGTTCAGCTAAAAGTTCTAATTGATGAATAGCTGCCGGTCGATAGATGTCGCAAGAAACCAATAAGACTTTCTTTTTCTTTTGCTCCATCAACCATTTTGCAAGTTTGCCACTGCTGGTGGTTTTACCGGCACCTTGCAACCCGGCCATAAGAATAACGGCAGGCGGTGTTGTTGAAAGATTAAGATCTGCTTTCTCCCCACCTATAATGTCAATGAGTTCTTTGTGCACGACACCCACTAATGCTTGACCAGGTGTCAGGCTGCTCATGACTTCGTGACCAACCGCTTTTTCTTTTACACGCGCAATGAAATCTTTTACAACGGGTAAAGCAACATCCGCTTCCAGTAATGCTAAACGTACTTCGCGTAATGCCTTTTGAATATTACTTTCAGTGAGTCTTGCCTCACCACGCAATGTTTTAATGACGCCGGACAGTCGACCGGTAAGATTGTCAAACATACTTTGAACCTCACAAAAATAATTGGGTATAGAACAACATTAAAATCAAATTTTATTAAATAACCATGTTTACACTTTGAATTTGTTAAAGCGCCATGTAGACTAAACAGCTATTTCCGTTTCTTAATCTGTAATTGTCAATGACGAGCATTTTAACTTATCTTGCGGCTTTTTTACTGTATGCGCTGATTGGCTGGTATTTTTGGCAAAATACAAAAAACCAATCACCAGCGGTCAATGATGATAACGGGGCGCTTGCCACAGCATCTTTGATGCATTATGCCATGCTTGCACCATTGGTGTTTCATGCGATAACACTTTATCAATCAATTTTTGTTGGTGCCGGGTTAAGTTTTGGTTTGGGCAGTGCTATTTCAACGATTGTATGGTTAACAGCTTTTATATATTGGTTCTCAGGTTTTTTTCATCATCTAAAAGGCTTGCAAACCTTAGTTGCACCTGTAGCAGCAGCGGCTGCAATAGCGCTATTGTTGCCTCTGGTTTTTCCATCCTTACGACCACTTGAAAATACTGAATTGCCTGCGTTTAAGGCGCATATACTGGTTGCAATGATGGCCTATAGTTTGTTGACTATTGCAGCGCTGCATGCCTTGTTAATGGCTGTTGTTGAGCATCATCTGCATCATCCGACAAAACAATCAATCTTAAATAATTTACCACCCCTCCTGGTAATGGAAAAGCTATTGTTTCGTATTATTTGGATTGGATTTATATTATTAACACTGACACTTTTAAGTGGCATTGTTTTTTCTAAAGAAGTATTCGGTCAACCACTGACATTTACACATAAAACTTTGTTCGGCTTCATTTCTTGGGGTGTTTTTGCTGCATTACTAGCGGGCAGGCAACTTTATGGGTGGCGAGGACGAATAGCCATTCGATGGACGTTGACAGGGTTTGTAATCCTTTTGCTCGCCTATATCGGAAGTAAGTTTGTGTTGGAAATCATTTTAAATCGATCATAGATTAATTGTCAGTAAATTCTGTTTGACCAGTAACGTTGAAAAGCTGATTTTATTTCTGCATCTTTAACGGTAACCGCTAATTGGTTCGAATTCCTTTTTCATTTGCGCAAGAGCACGGGAAACCATAAATTTAGAAAATTGTTTATATCTACTGTGACGATAACTATAGATGAGTAGTTAGTAGTTGTTAATCAGCATGTGAAACTTTACTCAAGCATCCATTTCATTTATTCTTGATTGTTGTGTCAACAATCAAGATTTATTATGAAACAATCCAATTGGGGTGGGCAGCGTATAGGTGCGGGTAGAAAGCGCATTGCCGAACCGACAGTGACTGTGCGCGTACCTGCCAGTAGCAAAGAAGCCATTGTAAAATGGGTGCAGCTTGTTAAAGCTTCGCCATCTGTACGATTTCCTTCCTGGTTGATGCCTATACCGCTAGTGGAACAACCTGATCCACAATTAATACCTTATATGAGTCACTCGGTGCGTGCGGGTTTTCCTTCACCGGCAGATGATTATGTTGAGAAACGAATTGATTTGAACGAAGTGCTCATCCAACACCGTGAAGCAACTTTTTTCCTTCGCGTCAGGGGACATTCCATGACGGATGCCGGCATTGATGATGGGGATGAGTTGATTGTTGATCGTGCGATTACACCGGAGCACAATCGTATTGTGGTGGCGGCGGTGGATGGTGAGTTAACAGTTAAGCGTTTTTATCAACGAAATGGTGTGGTCAAATTATTGGCGGAAAATTCGCAATATCCGGATATCGAGTTCAAGACTGGGCAGGAAATGGTGATCTGGGGTGTTGTCACACGCATTATCAAGTCGGTATGAGCACTTTTGCATTGATTGATGGAAATAATTTCTATGTTTCTTGTGAACGGGTATTTAATCCTAAGCTGATTGGAAAACCTGTGGTGGTGCTGTCTAATAATGATGGTTGTGCGGTGGCGCGCTCGCAGGAAGCGAAAGCATTAGGTATCAAAATGGCTGTGCCGTGGTTTCAGATGCAATCACTGGCAGAAAAACATGGCATTATTGCATTATCATCTAACTATGCGTTGTATGCCGATATGAGTAATCGCATGATGACGATGCTGGGTGAGTTTTCATCCAATCAGGAAATATATTCCATTGATGAATGTTTTCTGAATATGGGTGGGTTGAATAAGGATTTAACAGCCTACGGTCAAGAGATTCGCCGGCGGGTGAAGCGCTGGATTGGATTACCGGTTTGCGTCGGTATTGGCCCAACCAAAACACTCGCCAAACTGGCAAACCATATTGCCAAGAAACAACCGCGATGGCAAGGGGTGTGTGATCTAGGACAATTATCGGAATTTGCGTTAAATGATTTGTTGGCGCAAATTGAAGTGGGGGAAGTATGGGGTGTGGGTAGACGCATTCAAGAAAGATTAGTAAGTATGGGAATCAGCACGGTATTGGCACTCAAACAGGCGGATGCTGCGTTTCTTGGCCGCTGTTTTTCGATCATGACGCAACGCATTGTGATGGAGTTACGCGGGGTTTCGTCACTGCGATTGGAGCATGTTACACCGGCTAGAAAACAAATCCTGTGCAGCCGTTCTTTCGGTACGCCGGTGACCCAGTTGGTTGAGCTTCAGCAGGCAATCACCAGTTATATTACCCGGGCGGCGGAAAAATTGCGTAACCAATCTTCCTTATCAGGTGCTGTGCATATTTATATTCGCACTAATCCGCATCGACAAAATGATGCACAATATAATCAGGGAATAACGGTTACTTTAATGGAATCCTCTTGTAATACACTAAGATTGGTACAGGCGGGTTTATGGGGGTTACGACGCATTTATCGACCGGGTTATCGGTATATAAAAGCCGGTGTGATATTAATGGACTTAATGCCAGCGGGAATGCGTCAGGGCGCTTTGTTTGTGGATCATATAAAGAATGAAGATGCTGCCGCATTAATGCAAACAGTGGATTTGATTAATCGTAAAATGGGTAAAGATAGTGTTTTTCTGGCTGGTGCAGGAATAGAGAAGAATTGGCACATGCAGCGGAGGAATAAATCGCCCAGTTACACGACTGAATGGAAAGAATTGGTTGAGGCTCATGCCAATTGATGAGTAATCTTCAAAACCGCAGTTGGTCGTATACTAGATATTGCTCGCGCCATGGTCAATGTAAAAGGGAATGTGGTGGGTGGTTTGGCTGTACAGAAATGGATTAAACGAGATGGATCAGATGCAGAATCGATATGATTTATTGGCTGAATAGTTGGACTCGTTTACTCTTACTCAATTAAGATCTCTTTGATTACGCTCAGCAACAATCAATCGATAATAAGTTGCTATGCTATTGTTCGGCTCACTTTTTCCTCTGGTTTTAGGAACGCTCCTTGTTATACACCTGCACCTCGTAGCGCTACACACGCGTAAGCATATCAACTAAATATCACGTAAATATCACGCCTAAGGAATGGGTGGCAGTTTATCTAAAGCTATGATAGATTGATTATTTTTACAAACTTCCAGGTAAAATTTGGGTTGAACATCTGCCATTCCGGAAGGTCTTACAACATATAAGATTTGCCGATCAAAGAAAATGTAAAGTGAGGACGAACGGTAAAATCAGTGGCAGGATTAAAATGGTGTTGAGTTAAAGGAGTGCTAGATAAAACCTGTATAGGAACAAATATGAATACTCATACTGACAAAATTGAGCAAAGCAAAAACCAATCAGTTGCGAATGACGCTATTTGTAAAATTGATTTTAATGATTATTTATTCTTTTAGGATAAAACAACTATGTTATCAATTACTCAAATCAGAGTCATACTAATTATCGGATTATTACAGTTAATGATGGCATGTACTACAGTTCCGTCATTGAGAGATTCCAATCAAACGGTTGCCTCATATGAATTTTCCCATGAAAAATTTGATCAGGTACTACAGCGTCATGTCGATCATCAGGGTCGTGTTGATTACGCTGCATTAAAAGAACAAGTTGATGATTTAGAAGACTATTATTATTTGGTTGCCCAATATAGTCCGGATAGCAATCCTGAGCTATTCGTCGATAAGAACGCACGCCTTGCCTATTGGATTAATGCATACAATGCTGCAGCAATAAAAATTGTCCTAAAATATTACCCAATTTCCGGGGTTGGCGATGTTGATAGGCCCCGCGCGTTGTTCTTTGTGCCCGGGAAATGGCGTTTCTTTGTGTTTCATCGTCCCCGTTTTGGTAATGTTGCAACAAATCTTTATTATCTTGAAAACAGCGTCATCCGCAAACGTTTTAACGAGCCTAGGATTCATTTTGCAGTTAATTGTGCATCGATTGGGTGTCCGCATTTGCCTCGTGACGCATTTACAGGGCCATTGTTAGACCAACAACTTGAAAGAGAAGCACGTAAGTTTTTTTCTCAGCAACGCAATTTCCGAATAAACCGGCAAACTAAAACCGTCTTCTTATCATCTATTTTGGATTGGTATAAAGATGATTTTATTGAATGGCTCAAAATTCGTTACCCAAAACAGCAAGAACATAGTTTGCTGGATTATGTTGCACATTATGTCGATGTAGACACTGCAAAGGAATTACGTGGATCCGCATCAGGTTACCGGATTCAATTTATTCCTTACGATTGGAATTTGAATGACTCAAAAGCGCAACTTTAACTTAGTAAATTATATTAAACATTCTTTGGCGAGGCACCTACTTGGTTTAAT
>JAHZIU010000149.1 GCA_022601315.1 Betaproteobacteria bacterium | reverse complement strand
TGAAGGGTGCAAATTATTTTATTCATAACAAGGAGGATTGTAAGCGTATGATCGTTTTATTGAAATGCAGAATACGCTTAATTAACAGCTTATGAAAATACCTAAGAGATTAGAGCCATTAGTTGAGGAAGGTTTGATTGATAGTGTGATTTGTCAACTTAAGAGTGGCAAAGAAGCCATGGTTTATATGGTGCGTTGTGGTGATGATATACGTTGTGCAAAGGTGTATAAAGAAAGCAACAAACGTAATTTTCACCAAAATAGTCACTATACAGAAGGGCGTCAAATAAAAAACAGCCGTCGTGCCAGGGCGATGGAAAAGGGCAGCCACTATGGGCGTAGCGCTCAAGAAGAAGAATGGCAAAGCACAGAGATTGATATGCTTTGTCACCTTGGTTCGGCCGGTGTGCGCGTACCAAAGTTTTACAATTTCTTTGCTGGTGTTTTGTTAATGGAACTGATTACTGATAACAAAGGAAGTGTGGCGCCACGTTTATGTGATCTAAAGCTTACAGCAAAACAGGCGCTTGAATTTCACGGTAATTTGATCAAACAGATTGTACAGATGCTATGTGCTGGAATTATTCATGGTGATTTGTCACAATACAATGTATTGGTGGATAAGCAAGGCCCTGTGATTATTGACTTACCCCAGGCAATTAACGCAGCTGGCAATAACCAATCACGTAATATGTTGACACGAGATATTAATAACCTGACCACATATTTTAGTCGTTTTTCTCCCAAGCTTGCGCATGCTGATTTTGCTACAGAAATATGGTGGCATTACCAAAGTGGGAAACTTAGTCAAGCAGCAAATCTAACCGGACAAGTAAAACAACATGAGCACCCGGTTAATGTGAGCGATGTTCTACAAATTATAGATGCCGTACTCAAAAAAGAAGCCGCCTGGCAACGACATAAACAGGCAAGATGGGCCAATCGTTTATCTCAATGCTGATTTCTGTGAGCAGAAGAGGTTAAAACAGCCTATTTCATTGGTCATCACTAATCAGCTATGCTATAACCTTTTTTCTGACGCGGGGTGGAGCAGTCTGGCAGCTCGTCAGGGTATCGTTCATTATGCTGTGCTTGTATACCTTGCCATCATTCGGGCTCGTCCTGGATGTCAGAAGTGGTATTTTGCACGGCGCAACAGGCGTCACAGTTGGTAGTGCTATATATGATGTTATCTTCCGGGAAGGATCATGCATTACTCTATTTGGCAATTGTGATGAAGTCTCAGACTTTTTCTTTTCTGATATCTCCTCGGCTCACGCTGCTAATCTGTCACTGTTAAACCAAGTATTCTTGGATACAGCGGCGGGATTATTTGATAGCGTACAGACACTGACATTTGGGTGCGAAAATGCACCAAATCGTTGCGGTGTTTTAATGCCTGTTGGCTCGCAGCAGCCGACTTTACCATTCGGCGCAGGAAGTCCGGTGGGAACATTTGTCGCTTCGACTTTATTTAATCATAGGCTGGACCACCTTGATACCCATACAGGCGTAGGCCAAGCTGTAAGAGCGGCAGACACCACAAACAGTGCAGGAAGCATCGGTGCGACATTTGCCGTATGGAGTTTAAATAATGGTGGAACAAACCCCATTCCAGCTCCCGCACCGATTTACTTGCTGTTATTGGGTATGATGGTTTGGGGATTCCGATCATATAGCCACCCCAAATAACAACGGAAAGTCTTGTGAAAATATCGCCGCTTATGCGTCGTTTGCATGTGGTAGAGATTCATCTCTATTGTCATGCTTCCGGAATTGAGGCATAGTGCGCCGTACCCGTCATCGTGACAGGAGCACCTGTGACGGCAATGAATGAGCAGGTGCAACATGGTTCCGGTATTGGATGCACTAAAAGATGACCGCAAGATGTGTGCGTGTAGTGCAGAATGTGCCATTTTCTCCTCCCTGCACCTATCTTGAGAAGGACGTTTCCCCGTCCGTTCTATCCTCAGGAGACGCTCTAAGCTTCAAATAATTGCGCCGCAATCATTCTCAGACAAGAGCTAATATGGCGCATTACCGGCATTGAGCCTTCATGCACCATTAGAACGTGTGGCCGTTCAATCACCATTTAGGGGAGCCTTCTAGCTGCCCCCAAAACCCCCATGGCCAAATGGGCATTTCATAGCCCCTCTGGACACCCATCGACAATTTCATTGAGACCAACCGTCCGCCGTTTGGATGCCGTGAGCGTTTCGACGCTCAACTCCGACCACTGTTTCGCCGGTGGGTAACGACCAAGAAAATGTAGTTGGGTATGATTATTATTGACAAATGTCACGTAATATCACGTTATCTCACGTAAAATTGTGAGGCTAATATGGATTGGATAAACTTTAGATTAAGTAGACGTTTGCAGTTTTCTGAAAATATAGTGGAAGAACTGTATTCCAGAATAGCAGAAATTGATGCTGTTAAAAACGTATTTCGTTTGACGCATACGTTACTGCCGCAAACTATTGAACGCCTAACGCAGTCTGTAATTGTTACCTCTACAGGTGCATCTAATCGTATTGAAGGTAACAAACTCAGTGATGATGAGGTCGAGGCGTTATACAAGTCGATGCGTATTAAGTCATTTAAGACCCGCGACGAAAAGGAAGTAGCGGGATATCTGGAAACTCTGCAAACAGTATTTGATAATTATGTCGATATTCCGATTGCTGAATCAACGATTTTTCATCTGCATCAAACTATGCTGAAATTTTGCGATAAAGATAAGCGGTATATGGGGCAATATAAGTTTGGCTCCAATCGTGTGGAGGCTAAAGACCAGAGCGGAAATATGGTAGGGGTAATTTTTGATCCGACACCGCCTCATTTAACGCAAAAAGAAATGCAGGAATTAGTTGGTTGGTATGATTGGGCTATAACAGAAAAATTTAAACACCCACTTATCCTTATTGCTAATTTTATATTTGAATATCTGGCAATTCATCCGTTCCAAGATGGTAATGGGCGAGCAAGTCGTCTGCTTACCAATTTAATGATGCTGCAACAGGGTTATAGTTTCACATCACTGGTTTCACATGAAAGGTTAGTTGAACAAAACAAGGCAGACTATTATCTTGCTTTAAACAAAACCCAAAAAACATGGAAAAGTGATAAAGAAGATCTCTCGCCGTGGCTCTTGTTTATTTTTAACATTTTTCATCAACAAGCATTAGAAGCGCAGATAGTACTTGAAAGTGATCAATTTGAATATTTACTCTCTGAAAAGCAGTTAGAGTTATGGCAATGGGCAAAACAGAAGGAAACGTTCTCGCGTAAAACCGCTATAGATGAACTAGGTTTTGCAGCGAGAACAGTTGAGGATATAACCAAGAAACTTCTGGATATGAGAAAACTAGAACGAATGGGGCAAGGCCGCGCTACCCGCTATCGCGTGTTAGATTAATGGTGATGATTTGCCGCTTGTGAAAAAGGTCTTTATATTAAATTTGAAGAACATCAGCCAGGCTGTAAGCGCATCTGAGTTATATGAGCCAAGAGCTGATCAATAACAATAAGGCTTTGTTTTTACATGGAACAGCGGAAATACTTCAAATATAGAATAAACGAACTTGAAGAGGCCTATAAAAATGGTAATGGCGACATAGCTATATTGGAGGAGCTTGAAGAGAAACTTCACCATCGATCCACGCAACGTGCAAGAAAACTTCTTGATGCTGTAAAAGAGCATTAATAACAGTGCGGTTTGGCCTGTTGTAGGGGCACTGCCGCAGTTAAAAAAGACCCTGAATCAGATGTAAATGTAGCGCCAGAGATTTACAGGTTAGTGCTCGTACTCTCTCTCACGCTATCAAGGAGTAGGGGGGCTACAAATTTTGATAATTTTTAATTCAAGGAAAAGGGGCATGTTTACCCCCTAAACGGAAGTTTTGATATCGGCTTGCTACCATAATGTCCAAAATATTGAGTAATTCTTTGATTATTAAATGAAATTAATGATATTAAAACTCGTGCTTTGTTTTGTGGCATTAGTTCTTAGTTCAGCAGTGCTGGGAAATACAGCGACTATTAGCTCTGTAGACTACGACGTTTTAAAGCGTGTTCAAGTT
>JAHZIU010000148.1 GCA_022601315.1 Betaproteobacteria bacterium | reverse complement strand
GCGCAGGCTCCGTGTCCAAAGTCGCGCCAAGTATTGCCAGCATGAAAAAAAAATTAACAATTGTGAACGGCAATTAATTAAAGCAGAACTATAAATTGGAAATATTTTGCATGTTTGAAAAGACGTAAGGTGCCAATAGGATATGTTAGCGGCTAATCATTTTAATTATGAGGTTGGTATGCATCGTTTGCGTGGAGAAATGCGTACAAATGAGCCGATGGCTAAGCATACGTCATGGCGGGTAGGAGGCAATGCGGAGAACTATTACATGCCAGCCGATTTGGATGATCTTGTTACTTTCCTGCAGGAATTTTCCGTTAGCAATCCGATTCATATGGTGGGACTTGGCAGTAATCTGCTGGTTAGAGATGGTGGTTTGGGCGGAACGGTGGTGGCTGTACATGGGCGGTTAAATGATCTGCAACTGATTGAACAAGATCAATCAGGTGGCGTGATTTATGTTGGTGCGGGTGTAGCTTGCGCTAAGGTTGCCCGTTTTGCGACGTTGAATAATTTGGCAGGCGCTGAGTTTCTTGCCGGTATACCGGGTACAGTAGGCGGTGCGTTAGCGATGAATGCAGGTTGCTATGGTTCAGAAACATGGGAAATTGTAGATTGTGTGCAAGTTATTAACCATGTAGGAGAGGTCGCTATCCGAAATCCCGAAGATTACCAGATTGGCTATCGCAGCGTAGCTTTGAGGCCTGAATTGGTAAGTTCAAATAATATCAATACCGCCTGGTTTGCTGGTGGATACTTTAAATTAGAACGTGGGGAAGAACTGGACTTAAGGCGGAATATTAAACTTCTGCTCGCCAAACGTGTTGAGAGTCAGCCATTGAATTTACCCAATGCCGGTTCCGTGTTTCGGAATCCGCCGGGTGATTATGCGGCGCGTTTGATTGAATCGTGTGATTTAAAAGGATTCAGTATCGGCGGTGCGATGGTGTCGCCAAAACATGCCAATTTTATCGTAAATACCGGCATTGCCAGTGCAGCGGATATTGAAGCGCTCATTATGCAGGTGCGAAGCACAGTGAAAGAAAAAACAGGATATGAGTTGGTGCAAGAAGTCCGAATTATTGGTAATGCCAGAGGTAATCCTTAATGTCTGCAAACAATTATGGAAAAGTAGCTGTTTTGTCAGGTGGCCGTTCTGCTGAACGTGAGATTTCTTTGCAAAGCGGTCATGCGGTATTGGGTGCATTACTTGGACGTGGCGTAGATGCGCACGCGTTTGATCCGGCTGAACAGCCGTTGGATGCACTCATTCATCAAGGGTTTAATAGCGCATATATTTCATTGCATGGGCGTTATGGTGAAGATGGCACGGTACAAGGTGCGCTTGAATTACTGGGATTACCTTATACCGGTAGCGGTGTGATGGCGAGTGCCATTGCAATGGATAAATGGCGAACAAAATTGTTGTGGCAGGCTGTGGGCATTAATTCGCCGCGTAGTGTGTTATTGCAGGCGGACAGTGATGTATCCGAGATTATTGAAAATTTAGGTGTTCCACTGATTGTTAAACCGGCGCGAGAAGGCTCAACGATTGGTCTGAGTAAAATTCATAGCAAGCAAGAATTAACCGCTGCTTATCAACTGGCGGCAAAACATGATTCGATGGTGTTGGCTGAAGAGTTTATCGAAGGTGCAGAATTAACTGTCGGAATTTTGGGGGAAACGCCATTACCTGTGGTGAAAATTGAAGTGGCAGGCGATCTCTATGATTATGAGGCCAAGTATTTGTCAGATGATACGCAATATTTTTGCCCAAGTGGCTTGCCAGAGGGTCAAGAAAGAGCAATTCAGGCGCAGGCATTGCAGGCTTATCAAATACTGGGTTGTGAAGGATGGGGAAGGGTGGATTTGATGTTAAGTGATTCAGGTCAGTTTTATTTTCTTGAAGCCAATACATCGCCAGGAATGACCAGTCATAGTTTGGTACCAATGGCAGCGAAATCAATTGGGTTGTCGTTTGAAGATTTAGTGATGAAAATTTTGGATTTATCGCATGTGGGATAGTCATCGTTTATTACGGGTTATCGCTAATATCATGTTTGCGATGGTAGCGATTGCTACTGTGTATGTGATCAGCCTGACGTTTGTTAAGCCTATATTTTTCCCATTAGAGCAAGTGAATATTCAGGTCATTGGAGGAAAAGACTCGTTCAATAACGGCCGTCTGCAGCATGTTACCCCTGAAGAGATTGAAACGTTGATAAACAATGAAATAACTGGGAATTTCTTCTCGGTGGATTTAATCAATGTGCGTGAATTATTCATCAGCATGCCGTGGGTTCGCGAGGCCAAGGTGGAGAGAGAATGGCCGCATGGTTTGAATATTATGCTTGAAGAACATCAGGTGTTGGCTTACTGGGGCAGCCATGCGTTAGTGAATACATATGGTGAAGTGTTTCGTGTTAAGTTGGATAAGCAGTTACCGGTTTTTACAGGACCAACAGAGGCAAGTTCGCAATTAGTAGCGCAACACTATGAACGATTTAGAGAAATCTTAGCGCCATTGGAACAATCGATTGCTGTGATAAATTTATCTCATCGCTATGCTTGGCGTATTCACTTGGAATCAGGGACAGTTTTAGAGTTGGGCAGAAACGAAATTGAGAAACGATTAAAACGCTACGCTTCTGTATACAACAATGGTTTAGCAAAACTAAACCAACATGAAACTTTGGAATATGTTGATTTGCGTTATCCGAATGGTTTTGCTGTTCGTATGCCTGAGGCTACACAGCAAATATCGCATAGCTTCGGCGCAAAGAAACAAACTTGAATGCAGGGAGATGTAACTAGATGAATAAAGCTAGGGAAAATAGGAGTTTGATTGTCGGCTTGGATATTGGCACATCAAAAATTGTAGCCATTGTCGCTGAAATCAAGCCGGAGGGTGATTTCGAGATCGTTGGATTAGGCAGTCATCCTTCTCG
>JAHZIU010000147.1 GCA_022601315.1 Betaproteobacteria bacterium | reverse complement strand
TGCATGTCATCGTACAAGTCATGATGGGTATCGTGGTCATGCAGTCCGTCAAAAGCATCATGATCTATTTGCATATCCATGTGGTCATTTATTCCATCGGAAGCATCAAAATCTTCCAATCCATCAAACATTTCTATTGAATCATGCGTTGATGGAACAAAGTCATCATGTGAATGCGAGTCTTCAGATGGTTCCGAATGGTCATGCTCTGGGAAATCTAAATGGCTGGCATTATTGGGTTCTTGCTCTGATTCATGCTGGGTTGGCTCCAGCGAGTGATCGGAGTCTGAGTGGTGTTCTGCTTCTTCTTCAATATTGTCCTGGCTACTTTCGTCAATACCACTTTCGTGATTTTCGTCGGTTTCAATGTTCTCATTGGATTCTTTTTCTAGTTCAACGGACTCATTTTTTTCGCCCTCATTATCTCCGTCACTGTGGAGTGCATCATCAATTTCCAAGTCTGGAATAAATGTGGCTGAAAGTGTTGAAAATTCGACTTGATCAACTACGATACTTTGACCTGAGATTAACTGGCCACTTGCCTGGATGAGTTGATCTAGACCAAAGTTATCGCTTGTATCTACGGAAGCTTGTAGATCCGGTTCCAGGACAAAAGTTTGGTTACCCAAATTGAATTTATCGCTACTTATTGGCTGTACAAATCCTTCAATAACAACGCGTTCTACCTGGTCTATCAATTGATCTGTGGGGCCAACTTGCACCTGCTGGACGTGCAGGCTTTCATTATTCCACTGTCCGCTCGCAGAAATTTCAGCGCCAGGGATTATACCTTCTGGGCGTATATGCTGGTCGATTTCAATGCGAGTGCTGTTAACAATAAATCCTGTGGCATCAGCTTGCGTCACATGCCCATTTATCCAGGCTTGTTCAAGTGGCTGACTCAATTCAATACGAGAAGCAATAATTGTTCCATCTGAGAGTCTGTGTCCGCTGACTTGAACCCAATCACTGGTTTGCAGGTATTCAAGACGGTCTTGATCATGAACTTGTACTGTTTGGTCAAGTACTTGCATTTGTCCGGTTTCAGGGTTAAAGCTATCAACCGGGCCTACCACAGCATGAATCACTGCGATATTGCGCGCAATTACTTCATTACCGGTTCCATTCGCGTGAATGGCGACCATTTGACCAACTGCAAGATCTCGGGTTGTCGAGGATTGGCCATTTATCGTTACAGGCGTATCAGGGTTGTAATGAACCTTGATCCCATTTACACAGATACTTGCAAATCCTGTAATGATACCGATAATACCGGTACCCCCAATACCATCATCATTAGTTGCCTGTCCGCCAGTACCCCCTATACCATCATTATAAGTTGCTTGTCCGCCGGTACCCCCAATACCATCTTCTTTGATGCCGGTACCACCAATGCCGCTATCCTGAATGCCAGTGCCGCCAATCCCAGATTGGATGCTGACGGTAGTATTTTTCTGATTGATGTTCGAATGAATGGCGGATAGTGGATTAATCAGAGATGCGCCTTTTTCACAGATATCTTTGGTCAGGCCATCCGTAGAATAAACTAGTGACAATGCAGCAATACCCATTATGCGTGACAATAATGAGCGCTTGAATGTATGAATGATTTCGTTCATGCTGATTTGTCAGTAATTGTTTTCTTTACGATCATCTCGTCTCCGGATGCACTGCCATCAGTAACAGGCGTTTGTAGTTCAGTTTGTTCACTAAAGAAATAAAGTCCTAATGTCATACGATGGCGTGGGCCACTTGCCATAGCATCTTTTTTTTCCAGTTCCATCGCTTTCTTATTGATTGCGTGCAATGACTGCATTCCCAATTTTTCCGATTGTTCAGCAAGGATTTTTATCGAATCTTCACTTAACTCATCATAGTGAACGCAACGCTCGAGAAACGCCTGATTTTCGCCGAGCAGATTGCTGGCGGCGGCGGCAGTATGATCACTTAGGTTATGCCCAAAGTAATAAGCTTTTTCATCAAACCCCTCGGCCGGAACAAATGCATCTACATTCAAGCATACTCGGCGTTGATTATCAAAATGAACAACGCCGAGTCGTAACCACTCGTCAAGCACAACGCGTGAACGGATGTCACGACTTATACCCGTAACAAGTCCCTCAAAAGAGAGTTCTCCACCTTCTTTTATAAAGCGGGGTAAAGGTCTGGGGCGATTATTTTCATCCAGATAACGCGTTTCACTTGTCCATAAACTGACCAGTCGCGCGCCGAGTGAGACTGTTTCAGGTATCGTCTCGGTGTCCAAATTAATGCCTGGGCGTAATCGTTTTATGTCCTTGCGGTGGATGCCCGTCAGCAGGTTTAAATAGCTATCGGTGGATGGTTTATTGCCCATCCTAAATTCTTTATCAGCAACTTCGACAAATACTTGCTTGATGATGTCAATGAGATAGGTGTATGTCACACCTTTAGCTAGCATTAATTTAACGAGCGGAAGTAATACCCGGCGTAATGCTGTGACGAGTGATGGGGAGATTGTAGAGATTGAAGAACTATCGTTTTCTTTCTGCATTGCTTGTTTACTAATAAATATACAGAAGGATGTCTAATTACGCTTATTGTAAAGTATTTGTGTGAAAAAATCACGCAAATTGATATGTTATTTTGTTCTATTCATCAAACTGAGAATGCTATCCTGAACATTGCACCGGCACGTTAAATTTTAGCCTATAATTCTTATGTATATTGATCTTTGGGAGATTGAGTGAAAGTCCAATTTGCATCCAAGATTTCACTTACTGGCTTTAAACATGTTCCGATCTGAATTGAACGTGCATGTTTTTTACACCGTAGAATAACAGCGTTTCTGAGTCGCGAGCACGCTCAATTCAGATCAGTTCAGCGTTTAAATTCCAACAACTGGTGCAATGTTCAGGCTATCGTGCTTATCTGATTTGCCCAGACCAGAAACTGGTGGGAACACACGCAAATTGTATTGGCCCAGACTTAATTCGACAGTTACTTATTGTTCTAATAGCGGTCGGTCGGGTCACCGACAATTCAAAGTTGTGAGGAGCTAACTTCGTGCAGACGGCATCATTGCGCGTTGCATGAGTGGCTCATAAAATCCAGAAAGACTCTGATTTTTGGAGTCACACCACCTGGACTTCGTACCAGTGCGTGAAAGTCGACTTTGGCGCCTATCCAGTTATCAAGTACACGAATCAGCCGGCCATCTTCGAGATGCTTTTTGCACATATAGTCGGGCAGTATTGCGATACCAAGCTCGTCTATTGCCAATTGTTGCAGCACATAAAAATTATCGCAGGAAAATGCGGGTTCGAAATCAAAAATTTTGATCTCTTCACCGTTTTGGAGCTGCCATTGTGAGCGCTCATTTATTGCATTCATAAACAAACAACGATGTTTAGCAAGGTCGTCAGGAACCGATAGGGAAGCATCTGATTCTTCTATATAGCCAGGTGCTGCATATAGATGCAGCTCTTGGGAGCACAGATATTTTCCGATAAGGTTTGAGTCCGGCAATTTACCCACCCGAATCACAATATCAAATCCTTCGTCAATCAAGTCGACACGTCGGTTGGTTAGCCTGAGATCGACTTTGACCGCAGGATAGGTGCGAGCAAATTTCGCCAGATATTGGCTGATCAGGCTCTGACCAACGGTGACAGATGCACACACCCGAAGCCTCCCTTTCGGTGTCTCAGAAAGGGTTTCGATGGAAGCCGACGCTGATTCAAGCTCTTCCTTAATCCGTGAACAGTGCTCGTAATACATCTGACCGATTTCGGTGAGCGTTTGTTTTCTTGTCGTCCGTTCTAGCAGTTGAACGCCGAGTGCTGCCTCCAAACGGCTCACCGTTCGGCTGACATTGGACTTGGGCATAGCAAGGGCGTTTCCGGCTGCAGTAAAGCCGCCGCGTTCGACTACTTCCGCGAATACAAGCAAATCATTGAGGTTCATACAGTTATCAATATTGCAACAGTAAGTTGATTAAAATAGTATATATGAATTCTATGATAACAACTATTATGTTCCTCGGTGATTTGAACTAGGAGGACTAACATGAAAATGCTGAGATACAACGATCTCCTACAAGGCGGCTTTGCCGGATTGTTGGAGCGTCAGTTCGTCACTGACGTCCGAGTATTTGGTGATCGTAAGAATCCGGCTACGGCCGACGGCATTGGTAACTTTGTCTATTTGGCGGATGCCAACTTCCAGCCGAATGGCGAAACTGGGATGCATCCACATGTAGAAATCGATGTGATTTCCGTGATGGTAGATGGACAAGTTGAACACGCAGGCTCACTCGAACACGGGCAGGGCCTTCAGGCTGGAATGGTACAAGTGCAGCGTGCTGGTGCA
>JAHZIU010000146.1 GCA_022601315.1 Betaproteobacteria bacterium | reverse complement strand
GGTAAATAGCGCACCATTAATACCCCGGAAGTCATAGCAACTTCATTCACTACTTCAGGTGGAACAGGACTGTCGACATCAAGTAATGTATAAGCCATTTCACCGCGAGATTTATTAATCATATTGTGTATGTTTAATCCCGCTTTGGCCATATTGGTAGAAAGTTGTCCCAAGATATTGGGTACATTTGCATTGGCAACGGCGACTCGATAAGGTGATTCACGCCCCATAACTATATCAGGAAAATTGACCGTGTTTGTGATGTTCCCATTCTGTAGATAATCCATTAATTGATTAACCACCATAATAGCGCAGTTTTCTTCTGCTTCCAGGGTAGAGGCACCTAAATGTGGTAGTGTAATGACTGATGGCTGGCGATGTAACTTTTGACTGGGAAAGTCGCAGACATAGTAGTTCAATTTATTGCTTTTGATGCCAGCCAGAATGGCATCTTCATCAACCACGCCATTTCGTGAAAAATTTAACAAAATTGTATTTGGTTGCATCGCCTGAATGCTTTTTTCGTTTATAAGATGGCGTGTCGCATCTAGTAGAGGAACATGTACGGTAATAAAGTCACTCTGGCGTAACAGATCATCAATGCTTTGGGCTTTTTTCACTTCTGCGGATAAGCTCCAGGCAGAATCAACGGAGATATTTGGGTCGTAACCGATCACTTTCATTCCGAGTTTTATTGCCGCATCAGCGACCAGTCGACCGATTTCACCAAGGCCGATGATACCCAGCGTACGCCCTGGCAACTCTATGCCGGAGAATCGTTTCTTTCCGTCTTCCGCTTGTTTATGCAATATTGCATCATCACCTTCCAGACCTGCAACAAAACTTAACGCCGGCGTTAAGTTGCGGGCAGCCAATAACATGCCGGCTAATACAAGCTCTTTGACTGCATTAGCATTGGCGCCCGGTGTATTAAAGACTGGAATGCCGCGTACATTCATGTTTTGAACAGGAATATTATTGGTGCCCGCACCGGCTCGACCAATTGCAATAACACTGTTGGGAATTTCCATATCCAACATGTTGTGCGAACGTACCAGAATGGCGTCTGGTTCTGCAATATCTTTTCCCACATGATATTGGTCACCCGGAAATCGTTCCAGTCCAAGTGGCGATATCCGGTTGATGGTTAGAATGTTATAAATTTTTGTTTGATATTCAGGCATTTTTGTGGGCAAAATCCTTCATAAATGCAACTAAATTTGCAACACCTTCAATAGGCATTGCATTATATATTGAAGCACGCATACCACCCACTGAACGATGACCTTTTAACTGAATTAATCCATTATCTTTAGCTTGCTCCAGAAATGCATTGTCTAATGACGGGTCTTTTAATGTAAAAGGGACGTTCATGCGAGAGCGGTCAGATTTAGTCACTGGGCAGTGATAAAAATCCGAGGTATCAAATAAATCATATAAAAGATTGGCCTTAGAAATATTGATTTGCTCAATGGTTTCTAATCCACCAATTTTTTTTAACCATGCAATAACCAGCCCGGTGATATAAATTGCATAAGTCGGTGGGGTGTTAAGCATGGAGTTGTTTTTGGCGTGCGCTTGATAATTAAACAGCGTAGGGGTATTGGCTAAGGGCGATGCCAATAAATCTTCACGTATAATAACCAGTGTTAATCCAGCTGGTCCCAGGTTTTTTTGTGCGCCTGCATAGATCAGTCCAAATAGGGAGACATCGAGCGGACGTGACAAAAGATTTGATGACATATCTGCAACCAGTGGGATATGCGTATCTAACATTTTTGGTACCCAGTTAAACTCCACGCCGCCAATGGTTTCATTTGATGTGTAATGCACATAAGCGGCAGCGGGATCCAAATGCCATTGGTCTTGTGTTGGCGCATAAGTAAAATGCATTTGTTCGGATGAAGCTGCGATATTAACTGTACAAAACTGTTTCGCTTCATTGATGGCTTTTTTCGACCATTCACCGGTATTAATGTAGTCCGCTTGCGTTTTGTTTTGGAGCAGATTCATTGGTACCATTGCGAATTGACTAGAAGCGCCGCCTTGCAGGAACAAAACTTTGTAATTCTGTGGTATGTCCAGCAGTTCCCGCAAATCATTTTCCAGATTTTCAATAATGGATATAAACTCATTGCCGCGATGGCTCATTTCCATAACAGACATGCCGCTTCCATGCCAGTCAAGCATTTCATCGCGCGCTTGTTGTAGAACTGTTTTGGGTAGTACCGCAGGCCCCGCACTGAAATTATAAATTTGTTCCATTGAGTTGAGTGAAAGTCGTTTTGTTGTGATTAAATTATTGATTTATTGGTCACCATCCTCACTGTTATTGTCATCGCTTTCAATAACGCGTTCGAGGCCGGCAAGTTTTTCACCTTCGTCTAAATTGATCAGTGTAACACCTTGGGTAGCGCGACTCATTTCACGTACTTCGTTGACACGTGTGCGAATTAGTACGCCGCCAGAAGTGATTAACATAATCTCATCATCAGGTTTAACCAGTTTTGCAGTGACAACTCTGCCGTTACGTTCACTCGTCTTAATCGCGATCATGCCTTGCGTGCCACGGTT
>JAHZIU010000145.1 GCA_022601315.1 Betaproteobacteria bacterium | reverse complement strand
CAACCGTATAACGAAATCCCCAAAGCCAAACTGGCCGGCATGACCGGACAACTCTCCACCCGCATGGGCTCCGCCATTCGTCATGCCGCACATTACTTAAAACTACAAAAAACCGCCAAAAAACTCATGTTGGTGATTACCGACGGCGAACCGGCTGACATCGACGTGCGTGATCCGCAATATTTACGTCACGACACCAAAAAGGCTGTGGAAGAAGCAACACGTTCAGGGGTAATTACTTTTTGCATGAGCCTGGATCCACGTGCAGATCAATATGTCTCAAGAATTTTTGGAGAGCGAAATTATATGGTAGTGGATCATGTGGAACGGTTACCGGAGAAATTGCCAGTGCTTTATGCGGGGTTGACGCGATAATTATCAGTAGTTATACACAACGAACATTGGGCCTATACCTTATACTATGGATCTGTACCATGTCATTCTGAAAACCCAACGGCAAACACCTATCCGTGTACTTGCCCCTTCAATTTGCAAAAATAACGGCAAGTAAACTACTAATGTTTTCTGTAGTTTACCTGCCAATATATTGAACTTATAGTAACTAAGAGTTAGTTACAATTTTTATATGCATTTGTGACGGTAATTTTATCGCCAGCATCTACATTAAGATCAAAAGAAGTCCAAATGTAAGTATACCCACTAATACCATTATGAAAATGGGAATCTGGACCGCCAGGACCTGAGATAGTTGATGAATCTAAATCACAAGTATTACCATCTGTACCATAGTGTACTGTCACACTATTGTTGGCTGTATTGGTTGAAAACTTTGCATAACAGTGACCAGTTCCACAAGCAGTAGAATCCTGACTACTATTTCCATTCCCTGCGGGAACTATCATTTGTACGGATGCAGCAACTACGGCAAATGCAGAAGACATACTAAAGATCATTGCACTTGGAATTAAAATTAAAGATGCTACTATCGATAATGTTTTATTTGAATTCATTTTTGAGGCTCCAATATAAAAAATAATTTAATAAATTTGTAAATATGAAATTTATGCTTCTCTTTAAATATATTTAATTTTTGCCAAATATAACCCCCCCTTTTTAGAAAATTGAGTTTTAAAAACTTAAAACTAATTTAAAAAAATCTGGTGCTAAATTAAAAAAACAGGGACAACTAACTACATATCTATTCTTCTGATCAGCAAGACTAATCTAATGCTTTAGTGTTGTTTTTAGGCAAATAAACAGATGCAGGCCAATAAATATTAAAACCTGCTAAATTAATGTTGCTCTGCGTATTAGTAGATGATTTTTAGGTTTTTATGTGAATACAAATTAATACGATGTAAGAATTCATTAAAAAATTATTAGAAATGAATACAATTTATTTCTCTATTACCCATTATTCAATAATGGGTATTGATGCTTACACAACTTTAAACGCTATACAAGCGCTAGAAATCAATATTGGGAACAATTTACTTGCCGAAGTGGCAAAAGTCACAATCACCAGCAAATTCTGACCAAGGAAGCAATGAATTATGTATTATTGAAAGATTTTACTAAAAATCAATGGATTGGAAAAAGATGTTCTCCATTGGGTTCTACCCCTAACCAGTTGTCAGGTCTAACAGCCAAACTTGAGACAAATTGCCCTCAGCTATTCCCCCGCTCAAATTACCGAAAATTATGGAAGCAAAGGAAATTACTTACCTTTTCCAGAATCTGGAGGTGCCCTTCTATTTCATTTAATCAGCCAACTTTATGAACGAACTTCATTGATTATTACAACCAACTTGAAATTCAGTGAATGGGTACCGGTCTTCGGGGATGCAAAAATGACAACTGCGCTATTAGACCGCATTACTCATCATTGTGACATCCTAGAAACAGGGAATGATTCTTACCGATTCAAGCATCGAAAAAAAATAGTAATACTGATTTACCTAACGAATAAAGTGGAAACTTTTCGGCGCTGACACTGGAAACTCTTCAACGCTGATTGACAATTTGCAGAAGCTGGCATTTGGTGGCAAGGTGGATGGCCAATCATTTGGCACAGCCACAACCAGTGCACCACGTTTGAAATTACTGCGATTCGAAGAGGATCTTAGCCAGGCGCATATTAGATTGGCCAGAACGATAAAGGGTATATGATTATTTCGGTCAATGACATACCAGAGATGCATGAGGCGTTTAACGGATTGCAGATGGATCAGGTGCAGATCAATTATACGGTTGGTGGAATTAGTGATCGTCAGAAGCGTTCTGAATTAATAATTCGGAATTTTTAGCGATAATGACAGTACCAAATAAAGTGAAAATTAGTACCAAATGGCGCGGCGACTTACAGCGATATTGACTAAATACGGTTATAAATCAGTTACATTTCTTAAAGTATAAATAAGGAGCTGCAGCAATAATTCTGCAACTCCTTAATTATATTGGTGGGTCTGGTTGGACTCGAACCAACGACCAAGGGATTATGAGACACAAATAGCAAACACACATTCTATATAATCAATAACTTACAACGCTTGTCAAGCACAAAAACAGTGTCAAGCAACCTCAAATAGCTGTTTTTCAGTCGCAGTTTGGCACAAATTTGGCACACTGAAATTGCGTACACAAAATAATCGGAAATGAGTTCGCAAAAATTAGCAATAATAAGAATCAGAAGTGCTGGGTTTACCTCAACAGTTGAAAGCCGGGCTGTTTTGACGCTTTTTTGTCAAATGTCATTGTTTCTGTACAACCACTTGCCTCATTGATTCTTGCCAATAAATGGTCTGGAAAGTCAACATTAGAGTTTTTATAATCATTGAGCGCTCGCCAAACTATCTCTGGCTCCATCAATTCTAACTGGCCAACTTGCAATAGATGTTCGATCACCGAAACAATATCATCACGGCTCTGATTATAGTTACTTTCCAACACCCATGCCAATTCACATAGAACGATTT
>JAHZIU010000144.1 GCA_022601315.1 Betaproteobacteria bacterium | reverse complement strand
GAGTCGCTATGTGCAATACTATTTTTCTAAAGCTTCTTTACGTTCTGTTTCGTATTCATGGAAAGACATGTCTGCTCTTTGCATGCATTCCTCGTACTGTGTTTGTAGTAGTTTTGTGCAATCATTACGGTTACTGTATTGAAAACCGTCATATATCGCTCTGTTACTGCAAGCACTAACTAATAAAGTGAACAGGATAATAAGTAGTACAAAATAAAATTTCATGGCGTGTGTGAAATGTATGCGATGCCAGTTAAACCGGCTGTTTAAACTTTTTTTACCTCTTCCAGACTACTGAATTCGAAGATACATAACTGTTGGAATATTATTTAGATCAAGTTAGGAAGAAGGGATCAGCAGCCTGATAATTGACCGAATACCCTAAGTCTTCCAAAACGCCAATTGTCACGATGCTCAATTCCATGGAGGAATCGACAAAGCCGGTCATTAATTCTGTATCAAATAGCGCTTCATCAAAATGGGAGCCGATTGTTCCTCGTCCTCCATCCTCTTCTAATGGAATAAAATTGGCATTGGCGTTACCGCTAACAGTTCTGAAAGCTTCGACACCATTTTCTCCAATATATTGAAATTCATTATTAGGATTCAGTAAATCGAGACGATCAAAAAACCAGTTGCTTATGCCTAAAACATGACCCATTTCATGTAATATCACGCCGTCATAGGTGCCGTTGGCAATCATGCTGTCAATATCAGCGCTGTCGAATTGCATAATACCGGCAAATGGCAGGCCGTTGCTTCTGATCGCTGTTGGGGCGGCTTGGCCCAGCACATGACCGGGGCCGTCAATTTCCGTCACTGATGCTGTAATACGAAGATCATCAATGCGGCCATTAAAGGTTTGGACATCTGCCAGGTCGCTCGTTATGATTGATTCCCAGCGTTCAGCAGCTCTCATGAATGCCGAGGCATATATTTCATTGCCGGTAAAATCAATTTCTATATCAAATGCGGAGGCAGTTGTTATATTTGTAGTATTTGTCTGGGCGCTTAATTGATAATTCCCCGTGCTGAAACCATAACCGCTGGCTCCAAGATAGAAAGTTCCGTTACTGTTGGCAGTAAAATTTATTTCTGATGCCAGACTACCATTACTATCATCATTTCTGGCTAGCAACGTTCCATTACTGTCATATAAATTTAGTAAAGGATCAACCAAACCATTGGTTGCCAGGGTATCAAGGCTAAAGGTGTAATTTTGACCGGCGTTTAGATCAATGGCAAACCAGTCATTGTCGCCAACTTGTTCTATTGAGCCTGTAATGCTGGAATTAGCTGTTAGTTGACCGTTAGTGTGGGTTGTGTTGCTATAGTCATCTCTGCTTCGTTCTGTGATACTGAGTTGATAGGCACCTGTGGCCGTGCTGTAGCCGGCTGCACCGAGATAATAGGTATTAGTTTGGCTGGGTATAAAGTTAATTTCAGAGGCCAGACTGTTATTGCTGTCATCATTACTGAAAATAAATGCGCCATTAGGGGCATACAGGCTTAAGTAAGGGTCAGTTAGTCCATTGTTAGCAGCCGTGTTGAGATTAACAGTATAAAGTCTGCCAGCAGTCAGGGTAACGGAAAACCAATCTTCATCATTTGCCGAATCAACATTTCCATTTATCGAAGTGTTAATTTCCAGAAATCCCTGTGTGGAGGTGTTTGATGCAAAATCATCATTCATTATAATCTCCTTGTGATTGGATTGATCTGGCTTCAATATTGCGCAAAAGGAAACGAAATTTATCCAATAATCTTATAAAACTCAGGTATCTATACGGCATAAAAAAGAGGAATCGACAGTGATAAAGTTTACCTGAGAATTAATGAATCATCCAAGTGTAAAATGTTGTGAAAATAATCAAAAAGGTTGTAGTGAAGTACTGCAGGATCTTCAGGATGTGACTGTATTACTTGTAATCGCGTCAAAAGTGGTTTTCAGGAAGTGTATTTGCTATCATCATGTAATGCGCATACTGAAAATATTTTTTGGAATATGTCTGTTGAGCCTGGTCAGTTTTACTGTGGCTTGCTTTGTTTCACCGCAGTTGTTTCTGAAAACAACCTATGCATTCGTCAAATCGGAATTTCCTGATCTTCCTGAATTTTCAAATCGCTCATTGCATGAATTAACACATGATGAGCGTGTCGACTATATTGTGGTTGATGTTCGTACACCGCAGGAGCGAAATGTTTCCACCATTGCCGGGGCTATTGATAACGAATATTTTGAGCATCATGCTGCTTCCTATCAAACCAAGAAGGTCATCGTGTACTGTACCATTGGGTATCGTAGTGGATATTATGCTGCAGAACTGCGACAGAAAGGTTTTGATGCGTACAACCTAAGTGAGGGAATACTCGGGTGGGCGCATATAGATGGTTTATTGGTTGACCCTCAAGGGCAGGCGACTACTAAAATCCATGTTTTTAGTCGACCCTGGAACTTTGCATTGAAACATCATATTGCTGTATTTTAGAAGTACCTTTCCGTGATTCTGTGAGAAGCGATCAAGTTTAGTTCAATGGCAACCATTAAAATGAATAAATCATATTTATACGTATTGTTGTTCATTACAGGTGTCTTTTTTACTGGTTTCGTGTTGGCACAAAATGATCATTCTGCTGCCCAGTTAAAACATGCAGCCAAGACTCAAAATGATACCTATGGTGAGGAACTTGGCACAGTTCATTTTCCAGTGTCATGCAATGAAGTTGCGCATCAACATGCAAACAGGGGTCTTGCACTGTTGCATCATATGACCTATGCCGGTGCGCGAAAAGCATTTGTCGCAGCGACACAAGCCGATGCGGATTGTGCAATGGGGTATTGGGGACAGGCGATGAGTTACATTCATCCGTTGTGGTCTGATCTACCCAGCGAGTCAGAATTTAAACAAGGACAAGCATTGGTAGCGCTTGCAAGAGACCGGGGGAAAAAAGCTGCGTGGGAACTTGCATATATTCGAGCCGTGACTGCGTATTACAGTGAAGACAGAAAGCCTGATGAAAAAGCGAATATTGCGAGCTTCGCAAAGGCATGGCGTGAAGTTTATAAACAATTCCCTGAAGATACCGAAGCTGCTGGTTTCTATGCACTAACACATTTGGCATCGGTAAGTGAGGAAGCGCAAGGTTACGTGGGCTATGAGAAACAAGAGCATGCTGCGGAAATTGCTAAACAAATACTTGCTCGAATGCCCGATCATCCTGGTGCGCATCATTACATCATACATGCCTATGATTTCCCCACACTGGCGGAGAAAGCTTTGTCAGTAGCGCGTCGTTATGGTGAGATTACTTCCAATGTGCCGCACGCTTTACATATGCCTTCACATATTTTTACCCGACTTGGTTTGTGGCAGGAGTCTATTGTGATGAATCAACGTGCGGCGGCTGCTGCGTTAGCGAGTCCAGTGAATAATACAATTTCTTTGCATTATTTGCATGCATTGGACTACTTGGCCTACGCCTATTTGCAGCGCGCTGATGATGACAATGCAACGCAGGTTTTGCAAACCATAGCGTCACTTGACATGCCTGCTCAGACGCATATTGCAAGTGCGTATACTTTAGCAGCAGTTCCTGCACGTCTAGTATTGGAGCGAAAGCAATGGCTAGCAGCTTCCGAGCTTGAATTGGGAATGCCAAATGATTTTCTGTGGGAACAATTTCCGGCCATCCAGGCAATTACACATTTTGCGCGGGCGCTGGGTGCTGCAAAAATTGGCAATGAGTCTTTGGCCCATAAGGCGCTTGATCAATTGATGGCGCTGCAAAAAAAGGTAGGAAACACTTCCGAAAATTGGGCAAAGCAGATTGAGATTCAGCGATTGTCGGCACAAGCATGGCTGATATACCAGCAGGGGAACCCAGCGCATGCCATAGAAGTAATGCATAAAGCGGCTGAATTGGAAGCTGAGTCAGAAAAAAATCCTGTAACTCCTGGTGCGATTTTGCCCGCAGGGGAATTGCTGGCTGATATGTACCTGGTGCTTGGGAAATATCAGCACGCGCAAGCAGCGTATTTATCGAAACTGACGCGCAGCCCAAATCGTTTTAATAGTCTATACGGTGTAGCACGCAGTGCCGAATTGGTGGGTGATCATGCAAAAGCCAAGTTGTATTATAAAAAGCTTGTCGATGTGGCGGTGGATGATTCAGTAAGAGAACCGTTACTGTGGGCTAAGGCCTATTTGAAAAAGTGAATGGTTGCGACTGTTGGCGCTTCCAGGTTTCTGCCAGCGATTAGTCCTTTATTTGGGCGAACGCTAAGATTTTGAGATGTGCTTAAGATATTTTTTTCAGTTTTTATAAATATATATGATTAATCTAGCAGTTCAACATCTGGCGACGCAATTAAATCAATATCTGCGGCGAACATACGATTTGAATGAAGATGTCGTAGTCATTTCAAATTTGGTTGAGATGGACGGGAGTGTTGCGCCTAATGTGAACAATAAAGTGGTTATATTTTTGGCGAATGTACAGAATGACACGACCCCTTCCAGACAAGGTGCTTTTCAGGAAATAGGCAAACTTTCTATAAAGAGCAGCCAACCACTTTATTTCAATTTGTATGTCATGATGACCGCAAACTTCACAGGAAACAACTATCCGGAGGCATTGAAGTTCTTATCAAGTACCATTAGTTTTTTTCAGCGGCATGCATTATTCAATCATCAGACGACACCTGAGCTTGATCGGCGAATAGAAAAGCTGATATTGGATATCGAGAATCTTTCCATTCAGGACTTGAGTAATTTATGGGGCT
>JAHZIU010000143.1 GCA_022601315.1 Betaproteobacteria bacterium | reverse complement strand
CAGTTTGAGCAGGCGATTGGACAGAAAACAACTTTTGTACAAAGTAATCATTCACGTTCCGCAAAACATGTTTTACGTGGATTGCATTATCAAATAAAGCAACCGCAAGGTAAGTTGGTACGAGTTATCAAGGGTGAGGTATTTGATGTAGCCGTGGATATTCGCCACTCATCACCCACTTTTGGGCAATGGGTCGGGGAAATTTTAAGTGCGGAAAACAAGAAACAACTATGGGTCCCGGCGGGTTTTGCACATGGTTTTGTAGTGCTTTCTGACGACGCCGAATTTTTGTATAACACCACAGATTATTGGGCGCCTGAGCATGAGCGTTGCATTATCTGGAATGATTCGACATTGGCCATTGACTGGCCGCTAGACAGTGCGCCGATTCTTTCGGATAAAGATGCACAAGGTCACACTTTTGAAACTGCTGAAGTTTATACTAATTAAAAAGTAATTTTGCGACTTAATGGCCAAACCAAAATCTGTTTATTCTTGTACCGAATGTGGCGGTCAAACTTCTAAATGGCAAGGCCAGTGTCCACATTGCCAGTCGTGGAATTGCTTAATTGAAACCATTGCTGAAAAATCAGTATCACGTTTCAGTCCGGTCTCAGAAGTCGGCGAAGTACAAAATTTAAGTGAAATTGAAGCAGAAGAAGAAGCACGTTACCCAACTGGTGTGACTGAACTGGATCGCGTGTTGGGTGGTGGATTGGTGCAAGGTGGTGTGGTACTGCTGGGTGGTGATCCGGGTATCGGCAAATCGACGCTGTTGCTGCAAGCTCTGGCTCATATGTCGACCAATCGCAATGTGTTGTATGTCAGTGGCGAAGAATCCGCGCAACAAGTGGCTTTACGCGCCAAACGTTTGGTGCTTAATGTTGAAGCCGTTCACCTGTTTGCTGAAATTCAGTTGGAAAAAATTCAAGCGGTACTGAAAGAACGCAAGCCTGATATTGCTGTCATTGATTCCATCCAGACCGTGTATTCAGAAGTACTGCAATCAGCGCCAGGTTCAGTTGCCCAGGTACGTGAGTGTGCCGCGCAATTAACACGCTTGGCAAAAGCCAGCGGCACCTGCGTTATTTTAGTGGGCCATGTTACCAAAGAAGGCGCATTAGCCGGACCACGCGTGCTTGAACATATGGTCGATACGGTATTGTATTTTGAAGGAGAAACACACTCCAGTTTTCGCCTGATTCGTGCGTTTAAGAATCGCTTTGGAGCGGTGAATGAGCTGGGTGTATTTGCCATGGGCGAGAAAGGTCTGCGTGAAGTAAAAAATCCCTCGGCTTTATTTCTTTCACACCACAGTGAGCGAGTACCCGGCACCTGTATTATGGTCACGCAAGAAGGCACGCGTCCGCTGCTGGTTGAAATTCAGGCTTTGGTTGATGAAGCACGTGCGCCGAATCCCAAACGACTTTGTGTCGGATTGGAGCAAAACAGGCTGGCCATGTTATTGGCTGTGTTGCACCGTCATGCCGGTATTCCGTGTTTTGATCAGGATGTGTTCGTCAATGCGGTGGGCGGTGTGAAAATTACCGAACCCGGCGCTGATTTGGCCGTATTGCTGGCCATTGTTTCATCACTTAAAAATAAACCGTTAGCTGAAAAAATGGTTGTCATCGGCGAAATCGGTTTGGCCGGAGAAGTGCGCCCGGTTCAGCGTGGTCAGGAAAGGCTCCGAGAAGCCGCCAAACTTGGCTTTACTCAGGCGATTATTCCTTTAGCGAATAAGCCAAAACAGGCCATTCCTGGAATTGAGATTGTTCCAGTGGGGCGAGTGGGGGAAGCAGTTGCCAGGATGTATTGAGTAAGGTGTAATTCTTGATAGAGAAAGTATCGGTGTTGTCCATTCGAGTTTTGATTCTGTACATCTAGATTTTCAGAGGCGCCTTTCTTTAATGTATTATTTGCTTTAAATTTTGGTGTAAGGATGTGATGAGATGAGAAAAGCAGTCATAGTATCTTTTGCTTTAAGCATTACGTTTGGGCTTATAAGCTATAGCAAAGCAGAATCAATGTCATTTGATTGGGATGGTATGGGTTGCTCAGAAAACGTGATCTTTGATTTTGAGGTGAGGTACTTACCTAACCAGGATTCTTATACGCTCGACGGCAAGGCTGTGTCACGGTTTAATGGTTTTACCTATCCTGCCAGAGGGGGTGCAGTATTTAATCCTGTAACAAATAATTTCCAGGTTACTATATTATATACATCAGCTACTGGTGAAACTTTCACGTTTGGGGCTTCGCTGGATACTGCCACGCTCAGTGGGAGTGGTAACGTACAACGCATCGCACATGGCGATACAAACGATGATTGTGAGGGTCGTCTGAGTGTGCTTAATCGTTAAAGAATCCATGGTTGGCTGAAATATAATTATTGCGTGCCATGTAGCGCTACGTCTAAAACATAGTGATGTCTAACATGAATGTATATTGATTAATAGATTAACTCTCAAACGGTAAGCTTTGATCAAAAGCGGTACGCCAATCCAGGTTGAAACGATCTACTGCTGGTTGTACGGCAGGATGTATGAGCATTTCGGCGGCAATTTCGATTGGAATGGTCATGGCAGATACGCCAGCGTTTAGCACACCCAGTACTTGTTGCAAATTTTTAAAGCTGGCTGGCAGTAACTTGCTTGGCAATTGGTGTCGGTTGATTAGCATTTGCAGATCGGCAACAACGCCAACCCCATCAACGCCTTTTTCTCTAGTCGCATCAATACGGTTTACATAAGGGGCCAGATAATCGGCGCCGCACAATGCGGCTAAGAATCCCTGCTGCACGCTGTAAATGGATGTTGCCAACACCGTAAGATGGTTCGCTTTCATAAGTTTAATTGCCGCCAGCCCCATTTCAGTAGCGGGCACTTTAACGACAATATCATAAGGCAGCTTGTGAAGATTTAATGCCTCACTAAGCATTGCGTCGATACTATCGCTGACAATCTGCACGTGAATGCGTGCCGTTTTTCCTAATGCCTTGGTAACCTGTGGCAGTAATTCATTCAAGCCTGTTTTTTCTTTGGCTAAAATAGATGGATTGGTGGTAATGCCACGTATGGGCAGGCAGATTCCAAAACGGGTGATCTGTTTTGCATCGGCGGTATCAAGATATAACTCAAACATAATGAATGTAGTGAATTACCGTGAATAGAAGTGTTTCGCTATTCTCCATAAATCTGTACACTGACCCGGCGTGTACGCGGGCCATCCAGTTCATACAACATCACTGATTGATATTGCCCCAACACCAATTCACCATTGGTCAGGGTAACCACTTCTGAGCTGCCCAGCAACATCGCTGCAGCGTTTTCGGGTTCATCAGGTGGACAATCACGAAGTGCAATATCATTGTGCATATATTGATCGTGAGGAGGAATGAGTCGTGTCAAAAAAACTTTGATATCCTCAATCAAACGTGCTT
>JAHZIU010000142.1 GCA_022601315.1 Betaproteobacteria bacterium | reverse complement strand
CAAATCAATCCCAGTAATCATTCACTCTTCGCTCACAGGCGCAGCCAACGAGGACCACGTTAAATCGGTAGGCGCTGATGGTTACGTTGCCAAGTTTGTTGCTGAAGAATTAGCCGCGGCAATTCGAGATGTACTTGAATAATTATCTCGAAAAATTTTTCTTCATTAAACTTGCGTTAATGCGAAGGAATTGTTTATGAATTAGTCAACTGCTTCATGTGTCAATTCACAAAAGTAAACTTTTCCATCAATTGTTATTCTCTTCTCTCCAGGCAGATCATATCTGCCTGTATTTTTTGTGCGTCTAATATGCACGGTGTTACCACCTAGCTTATAGGCTTCATTTCGCAAATCATTTCTTGCACTAATCAATCGATTGGTGTACGAAGGATGCTCGCCGGTTATTTTATTCACAGGTGAAGCACCTGTCACATCTCCCAAGAACCGACAGTGTGCAAGATTATGTTCACCAAGTAACATCTTGATTGATTGTGACTCGGGCTTGGCTGAAATCAAAGAACATCCTGCAAGAATCAAACCCAAAGTCAGTGCATAAATTTTCATACGGATATCTGGTGCGGCACGCATTTACAGCTCCTATCCTTTATAATTATAATATTTAAGATACGTAATTTGCAATGAAACAACATAAAGTCAACTGTCCACAATGTGGGAAAACAGTTACCATGGAAAATACCAACCGTTTTCGTCCATTTTGTTCTGATCGCTGCAAAACGAATGATTTAGCACAATGGGCTACAGAATCTTATCGTATTCCAGGAACAGACCAAATTGATAGTGCGAATAAAAAAGAGCAATAGCCTATAAATCTGCTATGCAATACCGCGCATCATAGCGATGCCATGTGCACCCTGTTCTTGTGCGCTCATCAGATCTTCGTACTGTAACCCACCCAAGGCATAAACTGGTAAAGAATAACCTTGGATCAATGACGCAAATTTTCGCCAACCCAGTGATGGTAGTTCAAGATGACTGAGCGTAGGTAAAACTGGCCCAAGCACGACAAAATCCACACCAAATTGCTCGGCCATAAAAAGCTCTTCTGAATTATGGCAGGAAGCGCTGCACCATCCATATTCAGGACCAGGGCGACTAAATAGCGACATCAGCTGCGATGAAGTAAGGTGTACGCCATCCGCGCCAAACTCACGAGAAAGTTTCACATCGCTATTAATCAATACTTTTGCATCAAAAGTATGTGCTAATGCAATAATCTGGCTCGCAAACGTACGCAACGTATCTTTATCCATATCTTTCTCACGAATCTGAATCAATCGTAAACCGTTTTGTAAAGCCCGTTTAATTTGCATGATTGAAGTGTCAACGCCTAATTCACAAGCATGGGTAATGGCAAAAACTGGCGGTAATGAAAGCGCACGTAAAATGGGCGCATTTGCGGGCAACATTGGCGTCACCGTAACATTATTAGGAAACTGCCAGGATAACTGCTGATTTTCCCGTGCAAAGGGCTCCCCTTGCCACTCTACAACGCGGAAAAAACGCAAGCGAACAGTTGCATGTGAATATGAAAAAACACGTGTAAACCACGGATAAGCATGTTTGATCTGTATACCCAATTCTTCCTGCAATTCCCGGTCAAGCGCATGTAGCGGGATTTCATTTGCTTCAACTTTACCGCCGGGGAATTCCCAATAACCAGAAAACGGTTTTCCACCAGGTCGGCATGTTAATAGAAAACTGCCATCAGGCTTTGTGATAACAGCAGCAGCAACTTCAACAATTGAATTAGCAACTGCGTTGTTAATGGAAGGATTATTCATTACTACATATACCGTCCATTGATTTTTGTCTGCCCGCAAAATCTCGCGCAAACTGCCAAGCCACTCTTCCACTACGAGATCCACGTTCCAAAGCCCACTGCAACGCTTCTGTACGCGTTGCAGTTGTCATTTCTTTAATGCCAAAATAGCGCAGCCAATTACACACTATTTGCAGATACTGGTTTTGGTCAAAAGGATAAAACGACACCCATAATCCAAATCGTTCCGACAATGAAATTTTTTCTTCGATGGCTTCGCTCGGATGCACTTCCTCTCCAATATGCCGTGTGTCTAGATTATCACGCATATATTCGGGCACCATATGCCGCCGGTTGGATGTCGCATAAATCAGAACATTATCAGAAACCGTGGCGACAGATCCATCTAACACCACCTTCAACGCTTTATATCCCGGATCGCCCGTTTCAAAAGACAAGTCATCACAAAACAAAATAAAGCGCTCAGGGCGTAAAGCTATTTTCTCAACAATGTCATGCAAATCAACCAGGTGACACTTTTCCACTTCAATTAAGCGTAATCCATCACTGGCATACTCATTCAGCAATGCTTTGATCAATGAAGATTTACCCGTACCACGCGCACCAGTCAGCAACACATTATTGGCAGAAAAACCCTGCACAAACTGTCGGGTATTCTGGTCAATTCGCTGTTTCTGATCCTCAATGCCACTTAACGCGTCCAATTCAATATGATGCGGATGGGTAATCGACTGTATAACACCTACATTACCCAGTCTTCGCCAACGAAACGCCAACGTATTCTGCCAGTCTGGGTCAGGCTGCTCAGGCGGCAGAAACTTGTCCAGACGCTCCAGCAATTTATCCGCCCGGTCACATAACCTGCGCAACTCATCCATAGATAGATTACTTAGCTCCGATAGTCTGAATTGATTCTGACGTAATCATATGAGAAATCACAGGTCCATACGGTTGTCGAAGCAACACCACGATTCAATACCACGCGCACAGTAATTTCAGATTGATTCATTACGCGTTGCCCATCTTCCTCCCGATACACCGTTGCACGTCCACCATTTTCAGCAATTAGCACATCGTCCAAATAAATCTGAACACTATTAACATCCAGATCATCAATCCCTGAATAACCTATTGCTGCAAGAATCCTGCCCAGATTGGGGTCTGACGCAAAGAAAGCAGTTTTGACCAATGGTGAATGTGCTATGGCATAAGCCACTTTGTCACACTCCTCTGAATTCTTACAAGCATCAACCTGTATAGCAATAAATTTAGTTGCCCCCTCACCATCACGCACAATCATCTTTGCCAATATTACTGCAATAGCGGTAATCGCTTCTTGCAATTGGCCAAATTCAGCGCTTTCTTTATCGTTAATCTCTTCATTTCCTGCACACCCTGTTGCCATCAACATAAACGCATCATTGGTGGAAGTATCGCCATCCACTGTAATACGATTAAATGAATGGTCCGCCGCATATTGCACCATTTCCTGCAACATCATTTGGCTGATTACCGCGTCGCTGGCGATAAATCCAAGCATGGTTGCCATATTAGGACGAATCATGCCGGATCCTTTAGCCATACCAGTAAT
>JAHZIU010000141.1 GCA_022601315.1 Betaproteobacteria bacterium | reverse complement strand
TTTAGTCCTGTGCAATAAAAGCTATTGTGAGTCTATACAATAGTTCCTAATTAACAGTAACTTGTATTTTGTTTGGCTAGGTGTGAATTGTGTCTACTGTAGTAACAGATGCAAGTCTTACTTGAATCCTGCAGTTTATTGTGGGGTTTTATTCGGGGCGTAGCGCAGCCTGGTAGCGTACTTGCATGGGGTGCAAGTGGTCGGAGGTTCAAATCCTCTCGCCCCGACCAGTTTGTTTGTCTGCTATTCAAAAAAGGCTACAAAGATTGATTTCATACAATATAAATAAATTTCGTATTCTGGTTGTGATGCTTCAGGTTTCGCCTCCGTTAATTGATACAAAGCTTTAAAATGCGCATATTACTCAGTAATGATGATGGTTATTTTGCGCCTGGTCTTGCTTGTTTGGCGGAGACGCTTTCAGAAATTGCAGACATTATTGTAGTAGCGCCAGAGCGTGATCGTAGTGGTTCGAGTAATTCGTTGACTTTGGATCGTCCACTTAGTTTACATAAAGCACATAATGGGTTCTTTTATGTAAATGGTACGCCAACTGATTGTGTCCATCTGGCTGTAACCGGTATGCTTGATGTTTTGCCTGATATGGTTATTTCTGGTGTGAACAATGGTGCCAACATGGGGGATGATACGGTATATTCGGGTACTGTAGCAGCAGCAACTGAAGGCTATCTATTGGGCGTTCCTTCACTGGCGATTTCTTTAGAGGGCGCATCTAAAGGAAATTTTTTAACCGCAGCACGTGTTGCAGTTGATATGGTGGATCGTCTGCATCAAAATAACTTAAACTATCCTATGTTGCTCAACATTAATGTTCCTGATGTGGAATATCAGCAATTGCAGGGTACGGCGGTTACTCGGTTGGGTCGGCGCCATAAGGCTGAGCCGGTAATTAAATCGATAAGCCCACGCGGTGAAACTGTTTTTTGGGTTGGCGCAGCGGGTGCTGCTCAGGACGCTGGAGAAGGTACAGATTTTTATGCGGTACAGCAAAATAGAGTATCCATAACACCTTTACAGATTGACCTGACACGATATGATCAAATGAATATTGTTGCTGACTGGTTAGTTAAATAACGAGAATTTCTGCAGAACTAATTTAAGTTTTAAAGAGAATATGAGCGTACCAAAAGTATTTTTAGACCACACAAAGGCCAAAAAATACTGGAACCTTCTGAAATTTAACTTTTCTTGATTTTAATGAGACTAATCAGCTTTTTTATGGATAATAATCTTTGAGCGTCCATCGTTCTGGTATCGGTATGACTTCGCAACGTACCCGCATGCGAATGATTGAGCGTTTGCGGGCACAGGGGATTGTAGATGAAGTGGTTTTGTCCGCCATGAGTTCAATTCCACGTCATCTATTTATTGAAGAGGCATTGGCAAGCCGCGCCTATGAAGACGCGCCTCTCCCGATAAACTTTGGACAAACAATATCCAGTCCTTGGATTGTTGCTCGTATGAGCGAGCTATTACGTGCGAATAATAAATTATCTAATGTACTAGAAATTGGAACGGGTTGCGGTTATCAAACAGCTGTTCTGGCAGAACTAGCTGATAAAGTTCATTCTATAGAGCGCATAGGACCATTACTAACACGTACACGTATACGCTTACATAAATTACAGATCAAAAATATCTACTTAAAACATGCGGATGGTTTATTAGGGTTAGCAGAAGCTGGTCCATTTGATGGTATCATCATGACAGCTGTGACAACGCATGTACCATCTTCGTTGTTGGAGCAATTAGTCGTTGGTGGTAGGATAGTTTTTCCAAAAGGGAGTCATAAGCAAAATTTATGTCTTATAGAGCGTCATTCGCAAGGATATACTGAAGCGGTTTTGGAAGAAGTAAAGTTTGTACCCTTACTATCTGGTGTCGTAAGATATAGCGATGCAGGAAATAAATAAAATGAAAGACAATCAAATCAAGTTAAAGACGATTGATTTTAGCGTGAATGTTACAAGCGATCTTATATTTTCAATGAAACGGTTAATGCTGTTTTCTAATAATCGTTATTTGTTCTTAATTATTGCTTTTATCTTATTGGTGGGGTGTGGGACAACACAGGAACCTGCGCCAGTTGTTGATCGTGCCATATATGGTACGCATCAATCTGTAGATGTTGATGGAGATGCGGAGAAAGATAATTTTTATACCGTACAGAAAGGAGATACTTTTTACAGCATTGCATTAAACCATGGTATTGATCATCAAGAATTAGCAGAATGGAACGGTATTACTGACCCTAATAGTATTCAACCAGGCCAAAGAATTAATTTGTCTGTGCCGGTCAAACAAGCTCAGCCTGAATTATTTGCTTTGCCTCAAGGTTCCCCAGGTTCAACGGTGGGGTCTGCTTCACCAGAATCATTAGTTGTTATGCCGAACCTACAGTCATTGGACTCCACTGTGCAGGATGGCTCATCGGATAAACTAAAAACACAGCCGAAGGCTTTCAAGTTACCCTATTCGGAGCAGAATGTGGCACGTTTACAGTATTCTGTGAATCCATCACCTACTGTGCAGGCTACACCAGTAATAGAAAAAATGGCTAGAATTGAAGCAGCACCTGAGCCTGTGTCTAGCGTGCAAGAAACTTATCCATTGTCTACTGATTCCGGTGCAGACTGGATATGGCCAACATCTGGTAAGTTATTGTCCTCCTTTTCTAAAAATGCTAAAGGGATAAAGATTGCTGGGCAAACAGGACAGTCTGTTGTTGCTTCTGCTTCGGGTGAAGTTGTTTATAGTGGTCATGGGTTACGTGGTTACGGTAATTTGATTATTATAAAACATAACAATGTCTACTTAAGTGCATACGCTCACAACAGCAAAATTCTGGTAAAAGAAGGTGAATCAGTTATTAAAGGACAGAAAATAGCTGAAGTAGGTAATACTGATACAGATACGACACAGCTTCATTTTGAAATTCGCAAACATGGTAAGCCAGTTGATCCATTTATGTATTTGCCGCAAGAACCTGGACAAATATAGGTTATAATTATTTATTTTTAAAAAATTTCTTCTTTTATTGCTGCTGATATTACCGTCTCATATTCGCTTTAATCATTATTTTCCTAATATTTCAATAAGTGTGCGTACTGCGCAGGTTTGCCAGTTCGGTAAAGTTAAACCAAAAGTTTTCTGTAGTTTGTATGTGTTTAAGCGTGAATTCAGCGGGCGTTTTGCAGGTGTTGGAAAATGAATAGTTTTTATAGCACGCAGGGTGCCAGGCTGGACTTTTAGTGGTTTATCATATTTCTTGGCGTAGGCTAAAATCAAATCAGCAAAACTGTACCAGGAAGTGTATCCATCAGCAGTTAAATGATAAACTCCTGATTTGTCAAAATTATTTGCTCCTGTGGTGTGGATAATTTGCGCGGTGATGTCCGCTAATAGCTCTGCTCCAGTTGGTGTGCCAATTTGATCATCGACAATATCCAAATGGTCTCGTTCTTGGGCTAGTCGTAGAATGGCTTTAATAAAATTGTTTCCATAAGTGGCATAGACCCAACTGGTACGAAGAATGATATGTGCACAGCCTGTAGCAATGATATTATTTTCGCCGGCCAGTTTGGACTCGCCATATACATTCAATGGATTCGTTATTTCTGTTTCCAGTCTTGGGTGATGGCCACTGCCATCAAATACATAATCGGTTGAATAATGAATAAGTTGAGCATTATGGCGTTTGGCTTCTTGCGCGAGTAGGCCAGGTGCCAGTGTATTGATTTGATACGCTAATTCTGGTTCTTGTTCTGCCTTATCAACAGCTGTATAGGCTGCAGCATTAACAATAATATTTGGTGAGAGTTTTTGTATGGTTTGTTGAATACCGGCCAGATTAGTTAGATTGCCACACAATTCTTGGCTGTCAACGTCTAAAGCAGTAAGTTCGCCAAGTGGCGCTAAGCTGCGTTGTAATTCCCATCCAACTTGTCCGTTTTTACCAAATAACAGAATTCTCATTTGCTACGTTCCGCATAGTTTTGTTCAATCCATTCACGATAAGTACCTTTTTGAATATCTGTGATCCAAGATTTATGGTCTAAATACCACTGGATGGTTTTGCGAATGCCGGTATCAAATGTTTCAAGTGGTTTCCAGTCTAACTCACGCTCTATCTTACGAGCATCTATGGCATAGCGGACATCATGACCAGGACGATCTTGAACATAGGTAATCTGATCATGGAAATTTGACTGCGGATGAGTTTCTTCCAACAGGGTACAAATAGCATTGACAATTTCAATATTGGGTTTTTCATTCCATCCGCCAATATTATATGTTTCTCCAGGATTACCAGCAGCAAGAACACGGCGGATAGCACTGCAATGGTCAGTCACATATAGCCAGTCACGAATCTGTAGGCCGTCACCATAGATGGGTAAAGGCTTTCCTGCCAGCGCATTGACGATCATTAACGGTATAAGTTTTTCTGGAAATTGAAAAGGGCCATAATTATTTGAGCAATTTGTAGTCAGTACTGGTAAACCATATGTATGATGATAGGCATGTACCAAATGATCACTGGAAGCTTTGCTGGCGGAATAGGGGCTGCTTGGTTCATAGCGATGCATTTCGGTAAATGCTGGCGCTTTTGCAGATAATGAGCCGTAAACTTCATCCGTTGAAACATGTAGAAAACGAAATGTTTTTTTTCTCATTTCATCCAAGTCATTCCAATAGGCGCGTACGGTCTCGAGTAAACGGAAAGTACCCAGTATATTGGTTTGAATAAAATCTTCCGGTCCATGAATAGATCGGTCAACATGACTTTCTGCCGCCAAATTAATAATGGCACGGGGTTGGTATTGCGCCAATATTTTTTTTACTAGCACAATATCACCGATATTGCCCTGTATAAAATTATGTCTTGGATCGTTCGCTATGGTTGCCAGGTTTTGTAAGTTGCCCGCATAAGTCAGTAGATCCAAATTTACAACGTCTTCATCTGACTGTTTAAACCAATCTAATACAAAATTTGAGCCTATAAAGCCTGCGCCGCCAGTTACTAAAATCATACAAATTATCCGTGGGTTAATGTTAGAGGAATATTCTCAATCTCAACAGGTTCGCCAAGTTGGCGTTAATCCTAGTTCATCAGATTTTACTTGATATTCACAGTCGATGCCGATGCCTGGCACCCAAACAAGTTTTTCGCCACTAAAGAGCAGGGGAAGTATTTTACGTTCCCAAGGGGGGACGGAGGCTTCTTGTAAAAGGTTTTTTAGGCTTCGTCTTGGACGATTGCAGTGAGGAGAAAAGCGCTCTCCACCTTGCCGTAGCCGAAAGACAACAGGTTCTTGTAATAATTTCTTTTCATTAATACCTTGATTTTTAGAATAAGAAAAATTAATTGTGCAGTTCAAATCTTTGAGAAGTAGATATTTTTCTCCATTCCATAACTGTTGCCACGATGATAACGGTGGTTTTGTCTTCGGGAGTAAATACATGAGACCTTTGTAACAATAAATAACTGTTTCCCCGACTGTGATTTGTCGTTGTGCGTCAGTTCGTATAGATAATAGTTGTTGCAAAACATCTGCCAGTTTTGCTGTGCTGGGTAATCTTATATTATGTTGTGTGAAGATGTGACGAAGTAGGTTTTTCGCACGTGGTAGGCTTAATTTTTGAATTGCTTCAATCTGAAGTTTTCCTGCACAAAGACACTGCTTGCTATCCAATTCGGCCAACTCGTCTAGAAGTAAGGACGCTTCAGCCAGGTGCTGGCTTGTACGCAGTAGTGTGTTGGGATAGTTGGGATATTTTTCTTTTAAAACGGGTAGAATTTTATGGCGCAGAAAATTTCTATTGTAAGCGATGCTATCGTTACTCTCGTCTTCAATCCAGTTTAATTTGTATTGTTTAGCATATGCTTCAATCTCGCTACGTGGGACTTTCAGCAATGGTCTGAGTACTTGAGGCGCAATATTATTTTTTTGTTTTCTGATAACTGGCATTGCGCTTAAACCTTTAATACCTGCACCTCGAAACAGTTGCAGTAATAAAGTTTCTGCTTGGTCATCTAAGTGTTGTGCTAACACGATGTAGTCGGCTTTTATGCGATTGAAAATAAAATATCTTTTATCTCTGGCGAGTGCTTCCAGGCTAATGCCTTGTTCTTTATAGATGTTGAGCTGTTTTACAGTGATGGGTATGTCATATGAGTGACACAGTTCAGAACAAAACTGGTGCCAAAAAGGTGCGTTACTGCTGATGCCATGATTGATGTGGATTGCAGAAAGTGAAAATGCCATTTGCTTTGACAGTGAAGCCAAAATATTCAGCAATACAACGGAATCTATGCCACCGCTTAGTGCAATGGCTAGGCGACTATCGGGTTTGATATGTGCTTGTAATACGTGTTTGGCTTCACATAGAAGACTATTCGATTTTGGCTTCCTGAAATGACCCATAACCCATCAGCCGTTCAAGGCGTTTTTCTAATAATGTTTCAGAAGAGTGATCTTGTAATTTTCTGAGTGATTCCTGGAGTACATTTTTTACAGAGTGCATGGTGCTTTGGTAATCGCGATGTGCTCCGCCGACCGGTTCTTCAATAATACTGTCTATTAAATTCATTGCTTTAAGTCGTTCAGCAGTAATTCCCATGATTTCTGCTGCTTCTGGCGCTTTGTCGGCGCTTTTCCACAGAATAGAAGCGCAGCCTTCAGGCGATATGACAGAGTAGGTGGCATATTGCAGCATATGTACGACATCACCAACAGCGATAGCTAAAGCGCCACCAGATCCACCTTCTCCAATAACAAAGCATATGATAGGAACTCTGAGTTCAGCCAAGACATAAAGGTTTTTGCCAATGGCTTCAGATTGACCACGTTCTTCTGCATCAATGCCAGGGTATGCGCCTGGCGTGTCTATAAAAGTAATCAGTGGAATTGAAAATTTTTCAGCCAAGCGCATTAAGCGTAGTGCTTTGCGGTAACCTTCCGGTTTCGGCATGCCAAAGTTGCGATGTATTTTTTCTCGTGTATCGCGTCCTTTTTGATGGCCAATAATCATGACAGTCTGCCCATTAAAACGGGCCATTCCACCGACTATGGCATGATCGTCTGAGAAATTGCGGTCACCATGCAATTCTTCAAAGTCAGTAAAAAGATGTTCGATATAATCTAATGTATAGGGACGTTGTGCATGTCTGGCAACTTGTGAGATTTGCCACGGTTCGAGTTTTGAGTAAACGCTTTTGGTAAGTGATAGGCTTTTTGCTTGCAGACGTGTAATCTCAGCAGATATATCTAATGCAGAGTCATCTTGGGCAAAGCGTAATTCTTCTATTTTTGCTTCAAACTCAGCAATACTTTGCTCGAATTCCAGAAAAGTAATTTTCATGTGGGCTAAGTTATAATCCTAAAACTGCGATGATACAGGATTTGTGAGTGTATCTGCATTGATCTGTACAATTTAGAGAAACGTTAATTATCTAAACTACACTATGTTGTAGTGTTTGAGTTTCTCAACTACTGGTTATACAGCTTGACATAAAGTGTATCCACTCAGATGATTCAATATAGCGTTGAAATCTTTGAAAAGGGTTGATTATATATATGTGCAGACCATGTATTAAGTTGGATCGTTTAATTGATTTTGGGCTCTGTAATAAAGCATTTCCAACATTTGCTTAGAATTTACATGAGGAATTTTCATGAAACGACACACCTTTCTACAAGGCATTGGTATAGTCACAGCATTGCCAGCTTTTTCAATTTACTTAACGAGAAAGAGTGTTGCCGAAACAGTGAATTCAATGCTTGTTGATCCACTGGATAAACCGCACGAGGCGTAGCGGAATTTGGTATTAGCCGAGGCGTATAGAATGCTTTTTGAGGAACAAACGGAATTGCCAGGAAGTAGTGCATTTAATCATGAACAGCGTGAAGGTACATTTATTTGTGCCGCTTGTTATCTCCCTTTATTTGAAGGTCAATATAAATATGAAAGGGGTACGGGTTGGCCAAGTTTTATCCAGCCAATTGCCGGACATATTGACACCAAACCCGACTACACATTGATAGTTTTGCGTACTGAGTATCATTGCGCGCGTTGTGGTGGTCACCAAGGGCATGTCTTTAAGGTTGGGCCGCGGCCGCGAGGGGAGCGGTGGTGTAATAATGGTCTGGCGTTGAAGTTTGTTTTGGGAACAGATGGACTTTCACAACTTAGGAGTTAATCATATGAATAGGTTTTTTAACTATCAGCATTTTCTAATACCAACCCTTACCATATTCCTATTAACTGCATGCTGGCAACTTGATGACTCCTCAGATAAACCAGTAGTGTTGCCAGAAATGAGTGCTAATATGGACGTCGCAATTTTTGCTGGCGGTTGTTTTTGGTGTACTGAATCCGATTTTGATAAAGTGCCAGGTGTGGTCGCGACAATTTCAGGTTATATCGGCGGCACTGTTGAAAACCCAACTTATAAGCAAGTCGTAGCAGGGGAAACCGGTCATGTAGAAGCCGTACAGGTCTACTTTGATACGACGCAAACTAATTTTCCCACGTTATTGGCTGCATACTGGCTAACAATTGATCCGTTAGCGCATAATCGTCAGTTTTGTGATATCGGATCACAGTACCGTGCTGTAGTTTTTTATCGTGATTCAGAACAGAGAAGTTTGGCTGAAGTTTCAAAAGAAGCATTGGATCACTCTGGCAGATTTGCGCAGCCGGTTACGACAGAAATCTTACCGGCAACCATATTTTATCCCGCTGAAAGTGAACATCAGGATTTTTACATTAAGAATCCACAACGTTATGCCAATTATCGAAATAATTGTGGGCGTGACGATCGTTTAATGACGTTGTGGGGGCTCAAACATTAAAGAATCATCAATTGTAATGAACCATTAAGTTGACTCATAAATGAATAATATTGCTTTAGGTGATTTGACACCTAAAACTTTTTTACGTGATTTTTGGCAAAAGAAGCCATTATTAGTACGTAATGCGATACCTCACTTTCAGGGATTGTTAACTCGCGAAGCATTAATTGAACTGGCTTGCGATGAGGAAGCACACTCACGCCTTGTTGTTCAAAGACGAGGGGAATGGCAGCTTAAATATGGTCCGTTAACCATGCAAGATTTTTCCCGTTTGCCCAAGAAAAAATGGACGTTATTGGTTCAGGATATTAATCATTTTCTTCCATCTGCGCGTGATTTACTTTTAAAGTTTAATTTTATTCCCCATGCACGTTTGGATGACCTGATGGTGAGTTACGCACCTAAAGGTGGCGGAATAGGCCCACATTTTGATTCCTATGATGTATTTCTATTACAAGGAAGCGGATCCCGGCGTTGGCAAATCTCAGATCAGCAGGATGATCGTTACATTGCGGATGCACCATTGAGAATACTGGAAAATTTTTGTCCTGAGCAAGAATGGGTTTTGGAATCGGGGGATATGTTATATCTGCCACCGAATTATGCGCATAATGGCATTGCTGAAGAGGATTGTATGACTTATTCCATTGGTTTTCGTGCACCGAGTCACCATGAGTTAGCTACTCAATTTCTTGTTTATATGCAAGACCATCTGGAAATTGATGGCTGGTACGCTGACCCTGATTTGCACTTGCAATCTCAACCAGCGCTTATTAGCTCTGCAATGCTGCGTCAGGCAAGAACGATACTGCAAAAAGTTAAGTGGGATTGTGCTGATGTCGAGAAGTTTTTAGGTGTTTATCTGACGGAACCTAAAATACACGTGTTTTTCAATCCGCCTGAGCATCCATTTCCGCAGCAACAGTTTGAACAGAAGATTAAAGAAAATGGTTTGCAACTTAATTTAAAGAGTCGGATGCTGTATGGAAATAATTCACTTTTTTTTCTCAATGGAGATGTTTTTGAAGTTGATATTGGCGTGCATCAGCACCTAATTAAGTTGGCTAATGAGCAAAAAATTTGTACTGATGAAACATTTAGTGATGAAACAAAGAAAATCCTTTATCAATGGTACCTTAGTGGTTATGTCGAAGTTTGTGGGGGGTTTGGTGAGCCATAATTACTGGTTGACAAGATTTAAATTTTCTTGAGATTTTCTGGACACTGATATTTTATTCTGGTATTAAGGTTATGGTCTTTCTGATTATGAATGGCCGAAGAGCTGTTTTACATATTTTAATTCGTCATAAATTTTTTTTAATATAGGAGACTTTTAACATGAAATACTCTCTGTTTATTGCAGCACTTTTAGCAATGTTTTTAGTTGGCTGCGGTGGTGAAAAACCAGGTCAATATCCACCAAGCTTGTATGAAGATGAAACAGGCGAAAGACTTGGAGCCCCCGCCGGTCAGAAATAATTGGTTGATTAGCTATCAAACGGCTCCTATCAGTTATCAGGAGCCGTTTGTTATTTAGGGTTACAGGATTCTCGTTATCACAATTTCGACCTTGAAAAATACTACGGATAATTGATTGAAGCTTGCCACAAAGATTAAAGATATGTTCTTCCTGATTATGAATATTCAACGAGCTG
>JAHZIU010000140.1 GCA_022601315.1 Betaproteobacteria bacterium | reverse complement strand
CTATACAAATATCACCTTGTGGTCAGAAACAGTGGCATTTCCGCTGTTAACAACAATGACATTAATACCATTGATAGCGATGGTTATCGTATTGTTTTCGTCTTCGTCAGTTACGGCGTTACGTGTTGGATTTGTTGGAACGATGCTGACGATTGCGATGAGCATCTACTTGTTAGTTGTTTTTGATGCTGACTTGCCGGGTATTCAACTGTTTGAACAAGTACAGAACAATTTATTTACCTACACTGTAGGTATTGACGGCGCCAGTATCTTGTTTATTCCACTGACGGCCATCCTATCGCTGTTAGCTCTAATTTATACATTAACAACCAGACGTTCTACTGATCGTGTTCATATTGCCTGTTTGTTGGCTTATGAAGCCATTCTAATTGGTGCATTTTCCGCCATGAATGCCATGCAATTTTGGTTCTGGTGTGTGTTGGAGTTAGTGCCTTTAGTGTTGATAACACTGAGAACGGGTTCTGGGCAAAATAGACGTTGGGTTGTGGCCCTGTTGATGCAACATTGGGGCAGCGGTTTATTTATGCTTTTGGCTGGCTTCTTATTGTTGGGCTTTGGTGTTATGGGGTCGGGAGAAATCTTATCTTTCGATTGGCTGGTACTGTCACAAAATGAAAATACGCTGGAATATGGCGCACTGATCTTTTTCTTGCTGTTTTTTGGTTCTGCGATTCGCATGCCATTATTTCCTTTTCATGGTTGGTTGCCGGTATTGGCAGAACATGGTTCGGTTGCGAGTGTTGGGATTTTCCTGGTAGGCGTCAAATTAGGTATCTATGCGGTTATTCGGTTTGTTGTCCCGATGGTTCCAGATATTGCAGAAGAATGGACATGGTTTGTGTTGACGCTTGGTTTAATTGGTATTTTTTATGGCGCATTACTAGCGCTTATGCAAGTGAACATTCGTCGTTTACTGGCTTTTGCTGTGATTAGTCATACCGGCATGCTTGTGATCGGTATTTTTGACTTTAACAAATACGGTATGGAAGGCAGTATTTTACTTGCAATTGCTTATGGATTAGCTACAGCAGGCATGTTATTCAGTATTGGTATGATTTACAAACGTACACATACTGCATATATCTCTCGACTTGGGGGAATGTTTGATGCCAGTACTGCGATAGCGGTATTATTTGTAATCAGCGCATTGAGTACCATGGTTATGCCGGGTACACCAGGTTTTGATGGTGCCCATTTGTTGATTGAAGGTACCATTAAAGGACATGGTTGGCTTGTTTCCATCGCAATATTATTTGGTAATGTATTGGCAGCTGCATTATTGCTAAGAGCTTTTCAGCAGATATTTATTGCTGCGCCCAAACGTTTCCAGGGGCCATACAAATACAAAACAAGTTCAAGTTCTAATCCTTCTCCAAGGAATGAAAGAATTATTGCGGCAGTGATCTGTTCACTATTAATCGGTATTGGTTTTCATACCTCGCCATGGGTAGATATCATTGATCAAAATGTAGATTATAGAACTGAGCTGCATACGATGAACTATGATCTACCTTACACGGATACGGATGACGCCACCGTGCATATAAATATTAAGGATAACAAGGAATGAGTGAAGCTGAATTTCCACTGCTGAGTTTTATTATTTTGCTCCCTTTGTTGGGTGCAGTTGCAATTGGATTTATTCGTGACATAGACCTTGCTAAAATAATTACGTTGTGTGTCGCGAGTTTTGTATTGTTTCTGACTCTATTTGTCGTGCTGTTGTTTGATAACAGTCAAAGTGGTTTTCAATTAGTTGAGAATTACGCATGGATCCCTTCTCTGAATGTGGAATATTTTGTTGGGGTAGATGGTATCTCTGTATTATTTCTTCCGCTAACTGCACTGTTAACACTGATCGCTATACTTGCATCGTGGCGCTCTACGCAAAATAATCCACGCTTTCATTTCGCATTACTTTTGGCTTTGGAAGGTATTACGATAGGTGTTTTCTGTGCGCTTGATATGATGCTGTTCTTGTTGTTCTGGGAGCTGACGTTACCGCCACTATTTTTCTTGATTGGGTTATGGGGTATTGGCTCTCAACGCCGTGGCGCAGCAATGAAATACACATTGTATATGCTTTTTGGTGGTGTGCCATTATTGCTCGCGATTATTCTGTTAGCAGTAAATCATTCTTCCCAAGTGGGAGGCGCGATTCCATATGATCTGGCTTTTAGCTTACCGGTATTATTAGAAACCAGTATGCCAGCCGACTTGCAGACTGTTGTATTTTTGTTATTTTTACTTGGGTTTGCAATTAAGGCGCCATTGGTGCCATTTCATACTTGGTTGCCAACTGCTTCAATGGAAGGTCCAACGCATGTTGTTGCATTGTTGGTAGGACTCAAACTGGGTATTTATGGCATATTACGATTTACTCTACCATTGGCTCCTATAGCCGCGATTGAGTTTAGTTGGATATTGAGTATTATTGGCGTAATTACGCTGATGTATGGCGCATTAATTGCGCTACAACAAACTAATCTTCGTCGTTTGCTGGCTTTTTCCAGTATTAGTCATGTTGGTATGGTAATTATTGGGATAGCTTCACTTAATATACAGGGTGTGCAAGGCGCTGTTTTTCAACTGATAAACTTTACTTTGGTGGCAAGTTCTTTAATGCTTGTCGCTGGGTTTATTCAGAGTCGTATCGGTAGCACAGATGCGGTTCACTTAGGTGGTATGGCCAAAGTGATGCCACGTTTAACATGTTTATATTTTATTTTTGCTTTGGCAAGTATTGGTATTCCTGGTACGAGTGGTTTTCCAGCGGAGTTATTAATGATTATAGGCGCGTTAACATCGCATACTGGTTTGGGTATTGCCGCATTGGCTGGCGCCATTCTTGGCGCAGCTTATATGTTATCGTTTACGCGCCGTGCATTTTTTGGTCCGATCAAACATACCGATGTAGCGCAAGCGCATGATTTAAAAACACGTGAGCTCGCTTTACTTTGTTTTCCTGCATTTCTGATATTGTTGTTTGGTTTTTTCCCGGATAGTATTCTTAATATAAACCAGCTGGCTTCAGAAGCATGGTTATCAAGGCTTACGGTTCCTTGACTAAATTGGTGTTTTTTGCTTAATTAAAAAGCCAGATCATTTTTGATCTGGCTTTTTAATTTGCTTTGAAATATTTTAATCTCTACGGCTTGACGTATCGTTATAGTGTTCAGTGTTCATTAGGGTATGATCTACTTATGATGTGCATGATTATCAATTAGTATATTTGGTCTCAAAGGGAAGACCTATCGATTCGTGGTTTAATATGAGTATTGTTTTATTAAGTGCCTATGTGATTTGCGTGATGACCTTATTTTTATACGGGATCAACTGTTATTACATAGTCTGGCGATTTTGGAAGACCTACCGTATGGAGTCCGGTCGCATACGTAAGCACATAGATGCTACGCAGCCGATTTTTGATGATATTGCCTCCTTGCCACATGTCACTACCCAAATACCGCTGTATAACGAAGCCAATGTGGCTGAGCGTGTCATTCGAGCAGTTGTCGCTATTGATTATCCGTCCAGCAAGCATGAAATTCAGATTCTGGATGACTCAACGGACGAGACTTGCGCCATAGTAGACAAACTAGTTGCTTCGCTCAGCTTGGAAGGGAAAGATATCAGTATTTTTCGGCGGGAAAAGCGCCAAGGTTATAAAGCTGGTGCGCTGGCGGAGGGCATGAAGGTTTGTAAAGGTGAATTTATAGCAATTTTTGACAGTGATTTTGTCCCAAACCCTGATTTTTTGCGACAAATAATACCGCCGCTGCTGGCTGATGAAAAGTTAGCTTTTGTGCAAGCACGATGGGGACATTTAAACACATCACATTCTGTGCTCACCCAAGCTCAAAGTATAGGTATTGATGGGCATTTCATGATTGAACAAAGTGCACGTGCTTTTAATGGATACTTCATGAATTTTAATGGTACGGCGGGCGTCTGGCGCAAGCAGGCGATTGTCGATGCCGGCGGATGGCAGTCCGATACGCTGACGGAAGATATGGATTTATCTTATCGGTGCCAATTGGTCGGATGGCGCGCAAGTTTTTTGGTGGACGTTGTGGTACCTGCCGAGTTGCCTGAGACCTATACTGCATTTAAAAGTCAGCAATTTCGCTGGGCCAAAGGATCTATTCAAACGGCTATGAAATTATACCCTAGGGTGATGCGTTCAAAGGCCAACACGATGGCAAAGATTCAGGCATTTCTACATCTGACGCATTATAGTATTCACCCGATTATGGCACTTTTGTCGATATTGACACTGCCTGTTTTATTGACGTTGGATGTCAATGTGCCATGGCAATTGATGGCTTTTTGCATGTTCTGTATCCTAATCGCCATTTGTGGTCCCAGTACACTGTACTTAACGAGCCAGATTGCAACTAAATCCGGTTTTAAGAAATTATTATTTTTTCCTGTCTTAATGTGTGTCGGCGTGGGTATTGCTTTATCCAATACGCGAGCAGTATTTGAAGCTGTGACAAAAGTACAAAGTGGTTTTGTACGTACGCCCAAGAGTGGCGATCTAGAGAAGACGCAATACCGTGTCAAAGCACCCGTATTACCCATGTTTGAAATATTATTAGGACTCTACTGCGTCGTGAGTTTATTCTATTATATTGAAGCTAAACAATATATGGTAGGTCCGTTTTTGTTAATTTATGCTTGTGGATTTTTACTGGTTGGGATTCGATCATTTAGGGAAAGTTATCAGTAATTGTATATGCGAAGTGGCTAAATCAGTCAATTGAAGTAATCACAACAAACCGGGAAATGCGCAACGCACGCCTATCATTTTTTTTATGTTCGCTGACTTTATTTTTTGTGGTGGGCGTTATCTATTGGACGCCGTGGGCTGAAGAGTATAAAGCATCGTTGATGTTGGCATCCTATGGGGTTATTTTCATCGGATTTATTGGTGCTTGGTTGAGCTTTCCAGACGGGTTGAGTACACCAAATAAAATTGGGCTAATACTTCTTGTTTCACTACTGGTGCGCATATTTATGTTAGGCATGCCAGTGTCTGATGATGTGTATCGTTATTTGTGGGAAGGAAAAATTATAGCTGCCGGCGAGAGTCCATACCAATTCCCAGCCAATCATGCACATTATGAAGCCCACCGTGACCACTATTGGGAGGGCATGAATCACAAGGACAAACTAACGGCCTATCCGCCCCTAGTTGAGCTACTGTTTGCCAGCATCAGTAGTATTGCTTATTCACCATGGATGTTCAAAGCGTTGTTTGTATTTGCTGATATGTGTGTGGTGTGGGTACTGATATCCTTTTTAACACTACGGGGACTAGATGTACGTACTGCTTTGCTGTATGCGCTTAATCCATTGACGTTATTTGCTATAGCAGGTGAAGCTCACTTTGATGTGCTACTCATTCTGACAATGATGCTTGCCATGCTTTGTGTAGAAAAAAAAGCATTTGCCTGGAGTTGGATTTGGTTAGGTATCGCCATTCAAATAAAAATTATCGCTGTTGTTCTTGTTCCGCTTTTTCTTTGGCGCTGCCATTGGCGATATGCTTGGTTGTTGTTGATTCCCCTGGTAGTACCTTCGCTTTATTTTATTGATTCATTATCAGGTATGTTTCAAGGACTTTGGGTTTTCGGCGGCCTGGGTGCTTTTAATGGTCCAATTCATGGTCCTATTAGCTATCTATTAGGTGGTGATATTACATGGGCCTCACGGGTGGTATTTGTGTTATTTGGCCTTATTACACTTTGGATTATTTGGGCGGTTAGGACACCTGTAAAAGCTGCTTATTTGTTGATAGCGTCATTAGTGCTGCTATCACCAGTTGTACATTACTGGTATATTTTGTGGGTAATTCCTTTTGTGGTTCTTTATCCTGGCTTATCCTGGTTGGTATTAAGTTTAACCAGCGGAGTTTATTTTGTCTCAACGTTTAGTGTTGAAAATGGTGAGGATTGGTTGTTGCCGGTATGGGCCATGTGGGTAATGTGGTTGCCATTTCTGTTAGTGTTGATTTATGAATCGAGAATGATTTTGCTACGTAGATTCCAGCAGATAAATTTATGGGAAAAGCCCAAAACACTGGCCATAATTGTACCTACCTTGAATGAAAGAGAACAGTTAAAAACCTGTTTGTCAGCATTAAAATTATTAATATATCCCGCTGATAAAATTATCGTCAGTGATGGTGGGTCGAACGATGGTACCGTTGCGATAGCCCAGGCTATGGGTTTTGAAGTTGTCATGGGTCAGCGCGGGCGCGGCGCACAAATCAAAGGGGGAGTGGCAGCTGTCAATTCAGATGTGATATTGGTCATTCATGCGGATTGTGTTTGTGAAAATAATGTCAGTCAGCGAATAATGACAATGTTGGCGCAAAATCCAGATGTAATAGGTGGGGCCATTGGACAACGTTTCAATGCTTCATCGCCGCGCCTGCTAATTATTGAGATGCTCAACGATGCTCGCGCAACACTGGGCGGCGCCAGTTTTGGTGACCAGGGGCAATTCTTTCGTAACACAGCGATACGAGAACAGGGTGGTGTTCCAGATTATCCATTAATGGAAGATGTCGAACTGAGTCTGCGCATGATGCAATCAGGTCGTGTGGCATTGCTTGGCAGTGGCATCAAAAATTCTGCCCGCCAATGGAAGGGCAGTTTTATACGGCGTATTTTGTTAATTTTAAAGTTGATTGTCGTTTTCAGATTCAGTCGGTTTTTTAATCTTGATGTAACTAAAAAGTTGTATGAATTGTATTACGCTAAAAAGTAGGCTGAACCTGCACAGCGTCTCCACCTACATGTGTAGCTAGCGCTTATTGTTTTGTATATCGGACCATGCGATTATATTATCAGAATCGATAAAACGAAAATTTGACCAATAGCCAACTCGGTTTCGGTGCGTAAACTCAGTGCCAGTTTCATATGCTGGTGCTACATCCCAATACCATTCCCATGTGTTTTTTTGTGGTATTAATCCATATAAAGGATCATCAATTTCGATGGTTTTCCCGCTTAAATCCAGCTTTTCCCAAGTTTTGTCACAGATGAGGGCTGTGGGGCATTTAAAGCCGGATAACCATAAAAAATGAGCCTTAATTAAGTTTTTGGCAAACTGGTTTAATATATTTTCATCCAGAGATGATTTATGCATCAGATATTTTATTGGCATGATAGGTAGCTGGCTGGCAAGATTAAGCGATAGGACAAAATCAATGTCTGAAAAATCATGATAGAGATCTGGCACATAAAATTCTGGCAAACTCGTTGGGTTGTGATAAAGCGCTTCCATTTGTCCCGTTATATCGAGAGTAATGTGTGTGACATGATTAAAACCATGTTTTTTTGCTTTTAATGGATGAATGATATCAACGAGTATTACTCGCTCAAATATTCTGGCAAGCTCTGTGAGTGGAATATCCAAGCATGACCCGGAACCAACGACCAATATGGTTCGAGTTCGATCACATGCTTTTATCGCATCTAATATGGATTCTTTAGTTTTTTGTTGATGTGGCTTCCAGACCTCGCGACATCTTCTAGCCCGTGCCTCAATTGCGATAGATTCATTTAAAAACCCCATGTGCTTTGACCATTTGGGGGCTGGTGTCAGTAAAGATGTGATGAACTCTGTAATCATTTATTATAAATGTAAGTTACCAACTTAGCAGATTGGCAATAAAAAATTACAATCCAGT
>JAHZIU010000139.1 GCA_022601315.1 Betaproteobacteria bacterium | reverse complement strand
TTTAACTACGTTCAAAACAGACATGGCGCAACTGACTGGCGTTGCCTACGGTGGTGTTTCAACGCCATAACCCAAGACAGAGGAAGTTTCATATGGGCACTGCACTATCGATTTTCGTTTTACTCAGTATTTCGGTATTTATTATTCGTGTGGCATCAGTCGCATTGCAGTTGACGGGTTTGGCGGAAAGTAGCGCGCGTTTCCAGGCAATATCCGCATTCACGGGAACGGGATTTACGACCAGTGAAGCGGAAACAATTGTCAATTATCCTATCCGGCGTCAAATCATCAGTTTACTGATGGTAATTGGTAACATAGGTTTGGTATCTATATTAGCAACGTTAGTTGTGTCATTGGTCAACACCGATGGTGAGATCGACGCAGTAATGACACAATTGGCATGGTTGTTGGGAGGGTTGGTCCTATTATGGATTTTTATGCTGAATGCTATCGCCGATCATATCTTGTGCAAATTAATTGGTTGGTTTTTGAAGTCGACAACATTCCTTGGAAAACGTCGTTTTCAGCGTCTCTTGCAAGTCGGAAACGGTTATAGTGTTTGTGAGCACCCAGTGACTGGCCAGAAACTGAATCAAGGCGGCGCGCTAGCGCCATGTGATCTTCAACAAATGGGCTTAACCGTTCTAGCGGTACGTACTTCAAGTGGCGCTGTGTCTTCAAATTTTTCATCGAGTGCAGCACTTGAGTCTGGAGACAAACTTGTGCTGTATGGGCGCGACGAAGGACATGAAGCGCTTAATCGTTTTTGCCTGTGAAGTATTAACACTATTTGAAGAGAACCCTTTAGGGGAAAAACACTTTTTTCCCTTCGGCGTGGTGGCTTTACGCTATAAACTGTCCGAAAGTAACCGACAATTTCCTTTTTGTTTTACATAGTAATCAGAAACACTTTCGGAGGAACCTTAATGAGAACCGCATTTGTGTTTGTATCAATACTTAGTTTGTTAACAATCGCTATGCTCAGTGTATGGAAAGAGGAGGCTTGGTTTTTATTATTGATTGCTGCACCTCTAGTCGCCATTGGTTGCTATGACATGTTGCAAACCAAACATTCGCTCAGACGAAATTTTCCGTTGATCGGACGTGGGCGTTGGATTATGGAATTTGTTCGTCCGTTTGTGCGGCAATATTTTATTGAATCGGATATTGATGGCGCACCGGTCAACCGTATGTTTCGATCAGTTATGTACCAACGTGCCAAGCGTTGTTTGGACACTAATCCTTATGGCACCAAAGTCGATGTTTATCGCCAGGGTTATGAGTGGTTTTCACATTCAATGGCGGCTGTTCATTTAAAAGATGAAGATGCAAATCCCAGAGTGTTGGTTGGTGGCCCCGCGTGTAAGAAGCCTTATAGCGCCAGTGTGTTAAATATTTCTGCAATGAGTTTTGGGGCGCTCAGTAATAATGCAATTCGTGCACTGAATAAGGGTGCAAAAATGGGCGGCTTTGCGCATAACACCGGCGAAGGCAGTGTAAGCCCCTATCATTTAGAACACAATGGGGATTTAATTTGGCAAGTAGGAACTGGTTATTTTGGTTGTCGATCAGAGGCTGGATTGTTTTGTGAAGAATCCTTTGCTAAAACAGTTGCGCATGAAAATATTAAAATGGTTGAAATTAAACTGTCTCAAGGGGCTAAACCCGGTCATGGCGGAATTTTACCTGCGGCAAAAAATACACCAGCAATTGCTCGTATCCGAGGCGTGAAACCATACACAACTGTTGATTCCCCACCGGCACACAGCGCTTTTTCAACACCTGTGGAAATGATGCGCTTTATTCAAAAATTACGCGATTTATCGGGTGGAAAACCCATTGGTTTTAAACTCTGTGTTGGGAAGCCAAGTGAATTTATTGCACTGTGTAAGGCAATGGTTAAGACGGGAATTCACCCTGATTTTATTACAGTCGATGGCGCAGAAGGTGGAACGGGTGCGGCACCGCTTGAATTCAGTAATTCTGTCGGGATGCCGTTAAGAGAAGGGTTGCGGCTTGTTTGTGATGTTTTGACGGGCTTTAATTTAAAAAATGAAATTAAAGTCATTGCTGTTGGAAAAGTTTTTTCCGGTTTTCATATTGCTCGATTGTTGAGTATTGGGGCGGATCTTTGTTATAGCGCACGTGGCATGATGATGGCGCTGGGTTGTGTGCAATCCTTAATTTGTAATACAAATGAATGCCCTACCGGAGTGGCGACACAGAACGAAAGCCTGATTAAAGGATTGGTGGTTACTGATAAAGCGCAACGCGTGGTTAATTTTCACGATGAAACGGTGCAAGCATTTATGCAGATTATTGCAGCAGCAGGCTTAACTGATACGGCTCAGATTAACCGAAGCTATGTATTCAGACGAGTCGATCAAGCCTGTATTAAGAGATATGACGAGCTTTTTCCTTATCTTGCACCGGGGTGTTTATTGTCCGAACCTTATCCGAAACATATAGAGCGGGATACTAAAGAAGCGTCAGCCGAGAGTTTTTAGAATAAAATTTGAACAAGGAATAGTAATGAAAGCGTCTGATATTTTTATAAAAGCATTGGAAGCAGAAGAGGTTGAATATATCTTTGGCATTCCGGGCGAAGAAAATCTCGATATTTTAAATTCACTAAAAGACTCTCCGATCAAGCTTATTCTTACCCGACATGAGCAGGCCGCTGGTTTTATGGCAGCAACTTACGGACGCTTAACCGGCAAGGCGGGTGTCTCATTGGCAACCTTAGGACCAGGAGCGACCAATTTTGTTACGGCGGCTGCTTACGCGCAACTTGGTGCGATGCCCATGATGATGATTACCGGACAGAAACCGATTAAAAGCAGTAAGCAAGGCCGTTTTCAAATAGTTGATGTGGTTGATATGATGCGACCGATTACCAAGTACACGCGCCAAATACAGGGGGCAGATAGTATTCCGGCGCATGTCAGAGAGAGCTTCCGTGTTGCAGAAGATGAGCGTCCCGGTGCAACGCATCTTGAGCTGCCAGAGGATATTGCATCGGATCATAGCAATATGCCAATTATTCCCAAGAGTTCATTTCGACGTCCCATAGCTGAAGCGAAGGCAATTAGTGAAGCGGTCAAAATGATTGAAAGCGCGACACGACCAGTAATACTGATTGGCGCGGGAGCCAACAGAAAACGCACCCATAAGATGTTGCAATTATTAGTTGAAAAAACAGGCATTCATTTCTTTTCTACTCAAATGGGGAAAGGCGTTGTTGATGAGCGGAATCCGCTTTTTTTAGGCACTGCAGCATTATCTGACAATGATTTTCTGCATCGCGCCATTGCCCGTGCTGATTTAATCATTAACATAGGACATGATGTGGTGGAAAAACCACCATTCTTTATGGAAAATGGCTCGGTAAAAGTGATTCATGTGAACTATGTTACTGCGCCGATTGATCCAGTTTATTATCCGCAACTCGGCGTTATTGGCGATATTGCTAATAGTATCTGGCAATTATCTGAGCATATAACACCGCAGAGCAATTGGGATTTTTCTTATTTTATTTCAGTAAGAAAAAAACTTAAAGAACACTTGCTAGAAGGTATTGATGATCCTCGCTTCCCAATGTACCCACAAAGGCTGGTGGCAGATATTCGTAAAGCTGTGCCAGAAAGTGGCATTATTGCATTGGATAATGGCGTATATAAAATCTGGTTTGCGCGAAACTACAAGGCCTATCAACCCAATACTGTTTTATTAGATAATGCGCTGGCAACAATGGGTGCAGGCTTGCCTTCTGCAATGACTGCCAGCCTGATTTATCCCGATAAAAAAGTGGTTGCTATTTGTGGTGACGGAGGATTCATGATGAATTCCCAGGAACTTGAAACGGCGGTACGACTCAAGCTAAATCTGGTGGTTATTATTTTACGTGACAATGCTTATGGCATGATTAAATGGAAACAAGCCAATATGGGATTTGAAGATTTTGGACTTGATTATGGCAACCCTGATTTTGTTGAATACGCGCGAAGCTATGGTGCTTATGGTTATCGAATTGCTGCCAGTGATGAACTGGTACCATTGATGGAAACTTGTTTCTCGACGCCCGGTGTACATGTTATTGAGGTCGCGATGGATTACTCTGAAAATGACAGGATTCTGAATCACGAAATCAAAGCACTAAGCCAGGCTTTACCTAACGGTATGTAAAAAATCAGTCATGTCAGGAAATTTCTATCAATTTATTCGAGTCATCTTGTGTCGTTAAAACGCTTGACGCTGCGATAACCGACATTCAAAAATATTTCGAAGCGAGTGGAAGTGTTTCTGATTTAAAAAATTGGGCTCATTACCTTACTCTGTGTGTTAATGCGTTGATTAGGCTATACCCCAGATTTTCTACTATAAATTTCTTCTAAAAACTATCAGATCAAGTGTGCAGCGAGATTTGCTGCGAACACAATCGCTTTGACACAGAAAATATTTACAGACCATAGATCAAATCTTGATTTGGTAATATGTAATATTTGGTTGCGGGGCGTAAAATAATTGATTCCTTAGGGATTAGGGATGGAAAAAAACCAGGAGTTCTGGTGCATAGTTACGCTTAAGGAGTACTATACTTGAACCTAAAAACAAATCGGTTTTAGTTTCTATCATAATTGCATTCTAAATAGGTGGATTGTTATGACACAGCATTTCGATTTATTAGTTCCTGGCGCAAAGCAAACGTCCAATTCATTATCTGTTCTGGCACCTTATGACCGTCAGTTAATAGCAACTGTGGCCACTGCGGACGAAGAGACGGTTGATCTTGCTTTAAACAATGCACAGTCTTTATTTAATGATCGATCCCGTTGGCTAAAAGCAGAGACACGTTTGGCGATCTTGAACAAAACAGCTGAGTTAATGGTCGAGAATGCAGAGACATTAGCTTTGGAAGCAGCAAGAGAAGGTGGTAAGCCATTATTTGA
>JAHZIU010000138.1 GCA_022601315.1 Betaproteobacteria bacterium | reverse complement strand
GTTTCATTGAATTCTTTTTGTATGATGTCACCCAATACATCTTGATGAATCTGAGCACCATATTTTTGTTCAACAATTTTAAGTGGAACTTTTCCAGGACGAAAACCATGTAATTTAGTGGTCTTTGCCAGCTGCTTTAAACGGCTATCAACTTCCCCTTTGACTTTATCCTGCGAAATCGAGATATCAAGACGACGCTCCAATGCACCGAGGTTTTCTACATTTGATTGCATTAATATTCCTGATTATTAACAAATATTACAAAAGCTATTACAAGCAATTTGTTACTAAATAGCATTGCTTAATACGACTCACAACATATATCCACTAATACATAATTTTAATTTCATTTACTATGTATGTGGTGCGAAAGGGGGGACTCGAACCCCCACACCTCTCGGCGCCAGAACCTAAATCTGGTGCGTCTACCAATTCCGCCACTTTCGCGCATTAATTTCTATATCGAGCAATTATACCTTGTTATCCAGGCTCCCGCAGCCATACTACTCATCATCTTGACAAAAGATCGTTTGACCACTGACACCCCTACTATCCGAGCCCATGAGATATAAATAAGTAGACATTAGGTCTTCCGGTTGCGGAAGAGATTTCTTAACTTCACCCGGGTGTGTTTTGGCACGTTGCGGTGAATTGACAATACCCGGCACGAGTGCATTAACACGTAGATTCGGGATTGTTTCCCATTCATCGGCTTGTATTTTTACTAACGCTTCTATACCTGCTTTTGCCACCGCGAAGCTACCCCAATAGGCAGAAGGATGCTGTCCCTGTGTGCTTGCTGTCATAATAACACTTGCATCTGGAGCAGCTTGTAGCAACGGTAAACACGCATTTGTCAATGCAAATGGCACCAATAAATTGATATGTAAAATAGATTGCCATTGTTCAAGCGTTTGATTTTCAATTGGACTTAAATCGTGCAAAAAAGCAGCATTGTGTAAAATACCATCTAAACGTCCTAATTGTTGCTCAATAGCAAGTGCAAGTGCAACATATTCTTCATCTTTAGTATTTTGAAAATCTAACGGATAAATAATTGCCTGGGATTTTCCAAGGGTTTCAATTTCATCATACACCCCTTCCAATTTTTCAACCTTGCGACCATGTAGAATTACTGTCGCCCCATAATTAGCATAAGTTAACGCGGCTGAGCGACCTAAGCCCTGTCCTGCACCTGTAATAAGAATAACACGATCCTGGAGCAAGTCTTTTGATGCTGCGTAATGTTGAAAATTAATCATAGAATTGAAACTTATCACAATGAGATGTCAATAGAGAAAAGATAAAGCGCATTATTAGCACCTCTATTCATTCAATCGTACTGAAAAAAAACCAGGCTCTATAGAATCAGAGCCTGGTATGCTGGGGAGTGAGTATATCAAGAATTAAAGAACAGCTGAATGAACTGTTAATCAATCTTAACAATCAATTGTTACCAATTCATTTCAATTGAATCTTTAAATTACTTGGGGCAGTTGTTACATATCCATACCACCCATACCACCCATACCACCCATGCCGCCCATGCCACCACCGGCTGCTGCTGCATCATCCTTTGGTAGTTCTGCTACCATTGCATCAGTTGTTAACATTAAACTTGCAATAGATGCTGCATTTTGTAAGGCAAAGCGTGTCACTTTAGTTGGGTCCAATACACCTGTAGCAACCATGTCACCATACTCACCTGTTGCTGCATTAAAACCAAAGTTACCGTCACCTTCTACAACTTTATTAACAACAACTGAAGGTTCATCGCCACAGTTGGTAACAATCTGGCGTAATGGCTCTTCTAATGCACGTAAAACAATTTTGATTCCTGCATCTTGATCATGATTGTCACCTTTTAGGCCACGTAAAGCTGGTATTGTACGCAGAAAAGCAACGCCACCACCTGGAATCACGCCCTCTTCTACTGCTGCACGTGTTGCATGTAAAGCATCTTCAACACGCGCTTTCTTTTCCTTCATTTCAACTTCTGTTGCTGCGCCCACTTTTATCAGCGCGACACCCCCTGCTAATTTGGCAACGCGCTCTTGCAGTTTTTCTTTGTCATAATCGCTGGTAGCTTCTTCAATTTGTGTACGAATCTGCCCAACTCGACTCTCAATATTGGCCGCATCACCTGCGCCATCAATGATAGTGGTATTCTCTTTTCCAATTTCTACACGTTTAGCTTGGCCTAACTCTTCCAGTGTTATTTTTTCCAACGTCAGACCAACTTCTTCAGCAATTACAGTACCGCCAGTTAAAATTGCAATATCCTCTAACATAGCCTTACGTCGGTCACCAAAACCAGGTGCTTTAACGGCGCAAGTCTTAAGAATGCCACGAATATTATTCACAACCAGCGTTGCTAATGCTTCGCCATCAATATCTTCAGCAATGATTAAAAGCGGCTTTCCTGCTTTAGCTACTTGTTCAAGCACAGGCAGTAAATCACGAATATTAGAAATCTTTTTGTCATGCAATAGAATGTATGGGTCATCCAATAATGCAATTTGCTTGTCAGCACTGCTTACAAAATAAGGCGAAAGATAGCCGCGGTCAAACTGCATCCCTTCCACGACATCCAGTTCATTTTGCAATCCTGAACCATCTTCAACAGTAATAACACCTTCCTTACCCACTTTATCCATTGCGTCTGCAATAATCTTACCAATCTCAGCGTCCGAATTTGCCGAAATACTGCCAACTTGAGCGATCTCTTTAGCTGTGGCGCAAGGCTTTGAAAGCTTTTTCAATTCCTCAATCGTAGCTGTAACCGCTTTATCGATACCACGCTTCAGATCCATCGGATTCATTCCAGCGGCAACATATTTCATGCCTTCTTTAACGATAGATTGCGCTAAAACAGTTGCAGTCGTTGTACCATCACCAGCCACATCAGATGTTTTACTCGCGACTTCTTTCAACATCTGCGCACCCATATTTTCAAATTTGTCATTCAACTCTATTTCTTTTGCAACTGAAACACCATCTTTGGTTATTGTTGGCGCACCGAAAGAACGCTCCAAGACAACGTTACGGCCTTTGGGTCCTAAAGTTACTTTGACTGCATCGGCCAGGACATTTACACCAGCCACCATTTTATGACGCGCTGAATCTCCAAATTTCACTTCTTTTGCTGACATAATCTTCTCCTAAATCATTCTAAATATTGTTTAGTAAACAGCGAATTGACTGAATAATCAATCTTCAATTACGCCCATAATATCTTCTTCACGCATAACCAAAAGTTCTTCGCCTTTAACTTTTACAGACTGGCCTGAATATTTTCCAAACAATACTTTGTCGCCAACTTTTACTTCCAGCTCCCGAAGTTTGCCATCATCACCAACTTTGCCTTTGCCTACCGCTAAAATTTCACCTTGATCTGGCTTCTCTGCTGCACTATCAGGAATTACAATCCCTGATGTTGTCTTAAGCTCATCTTCCAGCCGCTTAACGATCACACGGTCATGTAAAGGGCGAATATTCATACTTCTTCTCCTATTTATTAATAATTTACTTGAGATTTATGAAACAATTTGTATTTATAGCAATTACCAACTAGCTCATAGTTAGTTCAAACATATGCAATGAAAATTTGTTACTCAAAACACTATTACCCTTTAATTAATAATAACTTTCTGTTTTGCAGCATTGAGTTAAAAAATTTCTTTTTCTCAAATACCGGGGGCTTGATAAATTAACATTGCATAGTACTTACTATTCACCAAAGCAAATAAGGGCTTTAGCAACAACAAATGATATTAGCACTCCTCAACAGCGAGTGCTAATAATAATATGGCCTATTACCAATAATTTCAAGACAATGAGCAAGAAAAATTTTATAAGTGGTGTAAGTGGGAAATAAAACAGGAATGTTTACGAAAAAACTCTGGAACTATCTTTGTGCCAAATACTGCACAAAATTTACAGCATAATAAATTAAGTTGGAATCGATGGAAGCAGATTTCCTATAAGGATTGCCGTCTATCCCAACGCTCAAATACTATAGTCGTTCTTCTATGCTATAGTTATATAAGCAGCTATCAATAAATTCTCCACCTACAGAATGTTGCAGGTTACTTTCTGGAAGCTTACATACTAATAGATGAGCGCCATAATTATGGGAACCGATACTGTTTGATATGCTCTTGGTGACACTCCGTATGCTGGAAAAATTAAATGGGTCAGCTGCAATCACAGGGAGATTAACGTAAAATCCAGCCATTCCTAAACCATCGTTAAGCGCAACTCCGGTCTGCTTCATATTTCTTAAGGTGCATGATAATGGACTTAACGAATTGCCTGTTCGACCACTGATGCGAACAGCTTTGGGAAACCCATTTTTTGGTCGATCACGCACGATCGGGCATCGAATGTATAAGTCACTACTATTGCTAGTGTTGCAAATACCTCCAAACTCATCGTAATACACATGACTCTTATTCGTCTGACAACCCGTACCTGCGTACGTCTTCCAGTCATCAGCCAGCACCGGTTGCGACAAAGTATTGACTGATAATCCGAGAGAAGATACATCTGGTCCACTTGATTTGAATAAAATGTCGTATATTCAAATCAATGTTCAGATTTGGTCTGTAACAACCCAACACCCATAACCGCCATCGCAATAGATACAAAAGGATTGAGCACATTGAGCAACGCATACTGGGCATATTCCAGTGTTGGAATACCCAAAGTAGCCGCATAAAAAGTACCTGCTGTTGTCCATGGAATTAATGCAGTCGTCATGGTTGAGCCTTCTTCGACCGAACGAGAAAGTATTGCATTATCCAGTTTTTTCTCCTGATAAGATTCTCTGAATAATTGACAATTCAAAATAATTGAAATATACGCTTCACCCATAGCCATATTGCCGACAAAACCTGAAGCGATCGTCGTTGCTATTAATGTGCTAAGTCGTTTAATGCGTGCGATGATATGCACTAATAGCACCCGTAAAAAACCCGCATGATGCAATATGCCGCCTAAGGCTAGTGCCATGATGGATAACAGCAACGTCCACGCCATACTATAAACACCACCGCGCCCTAGTAACGCATCAATATTTTCAATCCCTGTCGTTCCTACAGAATTCAGCCACAGTGCATTGAGCACCTCAACACCGCTTTTACCTTGATAAAAAACAGCGATCAACATTGCTAACAAGATACTGGATGTCATGCTGACTTCCGGCGCATAGCGCTTCATACTTAAACCAAACATCAACATCAGTGGCAATAATGTTATCAATAAATTCAGTTGATAAGCGCCAGCCAAAGCGAGCTTAATCTCATTGAGATGCTCGGTTGGCAATGACTTGTCTCCAAATTGCATTCCCAGAAAAACAAATACAAAAAAAACAATTATAAAAGTCGGTACGGTGGTATACAGCATGGAACCAATATGTCGATACAGATTTGTCCCGGCGCTCATGGCAGCCAGATTAGTCGTATCAGACACCGGCGATAATTTATCACCAAATGTAGCACCGGATATAATCATCCCGGCGATAAGTGGCAACGGAATACCGATAGTGTCACCTATACCTATCAACACAACACCGACAGTGCCGACAGTGCCCCAAGATGTGCCTGTCGCAACTGACATAAAACTACATAGCACTAAGCCAGCCGCCAGAAAAATTGTAGGGCTGAGTAAATCCACACCGTAATAAAGTAAACTGGCAATAGTGCCACTTTGCATGAAGCTGGCGATTACCATACCAATTAGCATAAAAATATAAATAGCCGGTAACGCTTTAGTGATGCCATCATTCATCATATGGCGAATGGTACTGAACGAATAACCCAGCAATGCAGCCTGTATACTTCCCCACACAAGTGCTAGAAAAATAATGGCATGGATACTGACTTCATACACAAACAGGCCGAATGAGATCATTAGGAATACACCGGAAAAACAAACGACGGCCTGCAAAAAAGAAGGTAACTGCCTATCAGCTAGCAACACCTCTAGCTGTAAATCACTTTTTGTCATTCTGGCCTTCTACAGCAACTGCATTTGAAAACAACGACAATAAGTCACCATAGCCCATGGCTAGCAAATCTTCTTTCCTAATAAACCTTAATGCGGCAGAATTAATACAATATCGCATGCCTGTGGGTGGTGGACCATCATTAAACACATGCCCCAAATGACTGTCTGCAAAGTGACTACGAACTTCAGTACGCAGCGTTAGCAATTCATAGTCTTCTTTTAATGTAATGAACTGGTCATCAATCGCTTGATAAAAACTTGGCCAACCGGTACCGGAATCAAATTTATGTATTGAAGCAAACAACGGCTCGCCCGATACCACATCAACATAAATCCCAGCTGCTTTATGATTCCAGAATTCATTTTGGAACGGTGTCTCTGTGCCCGCATTTTGAGTCACTTGATACTGTAGAGATGTTAGTTCCTTCTCAAGAAGCAACGGGTCTTTTTTAAAATCTTTATACGAACTAGTCATGCCTTGGTCTCAATATTCATATTCTTTTTATTTCAATCCGGTAAAGAAGATCACTATCATCTGTCCTGGCCGCTTCACTTTTAAAATTTTCAGGTTGCTTAGAATTTGATGTTTTTACGTCGACCTGACCTAATGCATTGATGAATTTCTCTTGAATAAAATAGTTTTCATCAGAAGATAACTTAACATTCGCAACTTCAAATATCTCATCTTTAATAAAGTAAATTTCTTCCAAATAAATAAAAAGATTAATAAAATCTTCTTCAGTTTTAATTAGCTTCCTGAGCGTGAAGTTTCCCTGGTTACAGTGCAAGCGTTTCTCAACATCTACCGCAACATTGTGATCAAGATCCAGGTTACCTAAAATCGTATATTGTGGCTTATCTTTAAACACTGTCAAATGATATTCGGTATCCAACTGTTCACCGCCTTGCCGACAGCTGACAATCTCATGTTTTTCAGCCACATTTAAATTAAAAAAAACGGTTAATTCAAAATTATCTGCATGTACTGAATGGTTGATAAAAAATGTGAAAATTAGTATAGATAAAACTCTCATATAGCTGTTACCCTTAATTTAATTATTCTTGTATGCTATTTCAAAATCTGGTCCGACTACGCCTTGAATCTATTTCTTGATCAGCTTATCAAATGATACATGTCAGTCTTAATACCGTAAGTATTTTTTTTGAGAAGCTGCTGTATAACAACCGCATTTACAATTTTTTCAAACAAATATTACTACTGTCCCGTTAACTTTCACAAGTTAAGCTATCTGAGTTTTATTAACATTTCTATCGATGAATGGTTCCTCTCGCATTTTTGTATAGATTATTAATTTGCCAGATGATATTCGTTCCTTTAAACCTAGAAACCGCAGTTGAATGGTGTTTAGAGTTCGTTTTTGTTTGTTTCTGACAAGACGCAATGAGGCGTAATAACTAGTTATGACAACGAATTGCAACGCAGTCAGAAATAAAGAACAGCGTGCTATAAACATCATAGCGTGACTCACCCAGAAGGTGCGTTTCGTTAC
>JAHZIU010000137.1 GCA_022601315.1 Betaproteobacteria bacterium | reverse complement strand
TCGATCATTATTTAACGTTTCCGGATCGACAAAAATAACTGTTGTTGCCTTATAAGGATTCTCCATAAATCCACTGCTATGGGTATAGCCGATATTGACATCAATTAAGGCACTTTTGCTAAGCACCTGTGACAACCCAATATTAGCTGCCCAGTCCTGGCGCCTACCACTCAAAGTCCTTAATCCATCTTTAAATTCGATTTGGTCCTCATAAGCGGTTTTTGTCACATAAACATCAAAATCGTGGTCAATAATTGCGGAAACCGCGTTGCTGGTATAGCCAAAACCAAATTTTACGCTGGTTAATTTCTGATTAAAATCCAAACGACCACTTACATTACCGTAGCCTGAATTGAAATCTCTTTCGCGTGAAATTCCGCCCCCGATTCTCAAAGCGGCTTCATCCCACTCATAACCTAAACTAAAATCACCCGCATTACGCACCTCAGGGGTTGCAAATGAAAGCACTTCCACTGTACGTGTATCCACTTGCCCGTCTTGCCCTATAGGATTCAAATCTCGATCCAGTGAAATCTGCCTATTCGCAAAAGGCGATGCACCAGAAACAATCGTGCCGCCGCCTGGGGCATTTCGCAAAACAGGATTATTGCCTCCGGCAACTAGCGGTGATGAAGTTACCGGCGTTGCACCGGACCAAACATCACGTGTATAAGCAAAAGTAAAGTTCACCCGATCTGTCAGGGAAAGGCTTCCATTTGCTTGCAGTACATCTGCTTGTATTGGGTCTAGATTATTGGGAACATTGAAAAGATTACGCTTGCCTTCCTGAAACCGATTCACTTGAAAACTGAAACTGTCTAGATAATTACTGGCTGTCGTTGCATTCGTAGTCGATGTCAACAATAAACCAGGTAAAACCAGCGCAGCAGAAGTTAATGCGTGTAATGCAGTATTATTTTTAATCGGTAAGGCTTGCTGAGTTAAATCACGTGCAGCTTTCGGATTATTCTTCCGCTTCTTAGACATGTCCCCAACCTGAATGTTTCACCCGTTCGTTGGAATTTTGTTTGTAATTCATGATGTTATTATTGTTAACCTTAATCCTGTAAAGAAACAGAGATAAGGGCTATTCATAAATATTAGTACCAAACAACGTGGCTTATGTAGCGAGGAGAAGTGATTTTGAGGCAGACATATTGAGCAATTCGGTTGCGTAGAAAACTTACACTTAACGAGTGCAACCGAGAAATCTGGGAAACAGCGCTTTTACGCAGTTATTGATCATTTATGAGCAACACTCTGAAACAGCTTAGTTAGAAACAACCACATCCACCACCACCACCTGATGCATTAACCGGCGCACCTGCTTCGCGGCTACTATAGTTATGTGCACGAACCTTATTTTGCACAGGGTTTTGAACGATCGCCATATGTGGCTTCGCAAGAATACCACGTTCCCACGGCGCCACGCTAACACACCCTGACACGCCTAAACACATGATTAGCAATAGTAAAATTACTGCAAATTTTGTGCTTTTTATCATTCTCAAGTAAGCTTTCCGTCTGGGGCCATGAAACAGATCAGATTTCATTAATTCATCAATGAATAATTTACAAAGGTTCTGTCAATAAATATTCGATAGCAAGCCGTAAATCTTTTGCTTCTTCAGAACGAAATCCACGATGAATATGGCGTATAGTTCCTTTTCGGTCAATAATATAAGAAGAAGGCATAGCAATCACACCAAAATCTGTAGCGCACTGTTTACTTGCATCTAGCGCAATCGTGAAATCAACTGGATATTGTTCAAGAAACGATTCCGCATCACCAATTTTTTCATCCAGATTAATGCCAATAACCTGTAATCCCTGATCCTTCAAATCATGATCTAATTGACTCAAAAATGGAAAAGATCTGACACAAGGTGGGCACCACGAAGCCCAAAAGTCAACGTAAATGACTTTTCCTTGTAATTCTTGCAAATTATCCACTGGTGTACCATCCAACGCGGTCAATGAACAAGTTGACGGAACTTCACCATGCTCAGCTGACACAGGAGCCACCATAAGACTTAATAACAAGCCGCCAAAAATCAAAAATTTTATTTTTTTAAGCATAACTATTCTACCTAACAAATATAATATTTTTATCGTCCATTGTTATCAAGGTGTAACCGCCGGAAGACCAAATTGAAATACAAAAATATCTGTTCCAGTATGTACATCATTGGCTGTATTGCAATGATATTGAAGATCGAATGACCGAGCACCGACATCCGTTTTATTCACGATCACACTATATGGCCCTGCTCCATCTTGCACCTTAATAAACGGGCTAAAATCCGCATCACCTGAAACCGTATCAGAAATACTATTGACCCTATTTCCTCTAGAACTAACCACTTGCACATTTACCATCAAACCTGCCACCGGTGGAGAGTTGTCTCTAATACTGACGATCAGATTGTCTGGGGTCCCACTACCATCATCAAAACAACTCACAGATGCCAAGCCAGTAAAACTTCTGATTGTGCCATCGGCATCAAGTGTTGCACCGGCATCATGTGCATTGCTGACACCGGCATAACCGACTGAGCAAGCCACCAAAGCAGCCAATATATTATTTTTCATTGATAGATTTTTCATTGTTGTCTCTTTAAATTATTTTCAATATGCATATTTAAATCCTGAAGACATAAATACTAGAAAAACATCTTCTATTAACAGTTAATAACATTATCTGGCTCAATAAAGGAAATAGCAATGCGACATATTGTCGCACCTGTAAATGTTTTTGAATAATAGGGAAAAACTGAATAACTCGCTTAGGAGTTAATAGGAAGGATGTAGGAATTCTATATTTCTAAACAAATTAATACAAAATCTGCTTGCAAATTTAAACGGGCATATCAATTAACCCGTTTAAATTTTTTAACCAAAAAACTAGTTTTGTGGCCAAACTTGATTACCATCAATAACGATTGGCATATCGCGATCAATCTGCGCAGCAGATGGTCTGATTTCAACAGCAACGCCATCTCCACATGTTCCAGGCAATGGGTTATCTACCAAATCCCTTGTAATTGTAAATGTCGCAGGACCATTATCGGTATCACTCACACGATCAAATGAAGATCCTAAGTTGTTATGCGTCCACAGCCTAACCACATCGTCATTAAACCCATCCACACCAGTTATTTCGCAAATATCAGCAACTGATACCTTTATCGCAACGCTGGCTGCGCAGGAAGACGGCTCAATACGAGCTGCTGTATGTCTAAAAGGCGTCGCTACATTTAAATTATTGGGCATACCAGGGCCGCCACCCGCCCAAAATCCGACGACATTCCCTCCAACAATTTTTTCTTCCATCAGATCGAACGCTGAGCGATCCAGGATAAGCTGCGCATTATTTCCATAATTTTCAAGATAATCAAGTACTTGTGCTTCAACCGCTTCGCCATCCACCAGAATGGTCGAATCTACGCCATCTGGAAATACAACCGATGTTCCGATGGTATTGGTTGTATCATTACAAGAATGAGAAATCACCATATGGTTAATAATTCGAGTTCCCTCAGTTTGTGACGATACATTTAGCCGCGTATGTGCAAATGCATTTTGCGAAACGCTCACAAACATAACAGCCGTTAATGAAAGCGCCGCTAATTTAAATTTTTTCATGCTTCATCAATTCCTTATGAATTTCTTATCAAAAATATCTGTTCTTTTACGAGTAATGGCTTTTTATCCAGAGACACTTGTTAGGTATTTTTTATCACATATTTAGTCACAGACACCGTTGACAAGTATGTTCTATATCTACCAAAAAACAAATGCGACAAAATGTCGCACCCACTGAATAGGAACTTAAATTTATATAATCGTAAGAATTTTGATAAAGAAAAATATCACTTCATTGTGGTCAACTCTGCTCAATACTACGTCGATGAGTTGACCACACGTAAGCAAAAAATTTAAGGCGCTGGCCAAACTTGCGTGCCATCAATTGAAACGGGCATATTACGATTAAGTTGATCAACTCCTGGGTAAATACGAACAGCAAATCCGTCACCACAACTTGCAGGCAAAGGATTGGTTTCCAAGTCACGTTCTACATTATATTGTGCTGGGTAATTCCAAGCTGGTGCATCATATATGGTTCCAACATCGGGTGCCGTCCAAAAATCGACATTAAGATTGTCCGAATCCGAACCATCAATGCCATCTACACCCGTCACATTACAAATATTAGCGATAGCCGGAACGATACGCACTGTATGCGCGCAAGATTCTGGTTGAATACCCACTGAAGAAATTGTGAGAGGGAGTCGTCCAATATGGTTATGTGCAGGTATTGACCCACCAGCCGCCCAGAACCCAATTGGATTAAGACCCTGTGAATCCATAATCAGTTCTGTAGTGTCAAACACATCTTTACTGACAATAAG
>JAHZIU010000136.1 GCA_022601315.1 Betaproteobacteria bacterium | reverse complement strand
TGCTTGCAAAGATCAAGCCTTAAAAGCAATATTAGAACATAACCGTGATGAGGAAAAAGAACATGCAGCCATGGTGCTAGAATGGATTCGTCGACAAGATCCGCGGATGGATAGTGAATTAAAAGATTATTTATTTACCGACAAAGATATTGCACACAAGTAGTATTTTGTGATTTCAGCGCTAATACCCAAGCACGCAGGGTCTTTGTATTGATAGATTCAGCATTGCCAGGATGATGTAAGATATGATTTGATTTGATTTTGCTGAAAAGGGTAGTCCATTTTCAAAGGTTACAACATAGCGATGGGGTCATCTGCATCGTATCCTTTGGGGTAAGTGTAAAATTTGCACCCTAATCTTGTAAGTGAACAGCTAATACATCGCATTCGGCATGATATAAAACGTCTTTAGCTGTTGAGCCCATCAATACAGCAAGCCCGTGACGGCCATGTGAACCAACGACAATCAGATCAATGTTTTCTTTAGATGCGGTTTGGGTAATTTCGTTTTGCGGCTCTCCCCACACAAGTCGACGGCGCGTTACATCAATACTTAGCTGATCGCAGATTGATTTGAATTTTTCTTTTTCAACTTCCAACAATTCATTAGTTAGATCTGTCGTATCTAACGGGATCAACATGCCATAAGGTGTGTCAGGCATTGGGATATTGTCTAACACATGGATAATATTCAGTGAAGCATTAAACTGTTCCGCCAATTGTTTTGCTTTCAGTGCAACTTTTTGACCGTAATCTGAGAAATCAACTGCGACCAGTATATTTTGATATGAACTCATTTTCTTTCCTTATGTTTCATTCTTCGCCTTGCGTACTGTTTTTGGAATGATGATCGATTCTTTCAGCTAGGCGAGAGAAAGGCATACTTTGTATCCAGACGGATCCTGTTCCTGAAAGGGTGGTTAAAAACAACCCCTCGCCGCCAAACAACATGCTTTTTAATCCGCCACTCATTTCAATGCTGTAATCAATATCACCACTAAAGCCAACCAGACAACCCGTATCCAGACGTAGCGTAGCATTTTGTAACGTTTTTTTGATAACGGTGCCGCCTGCATGTATAAATGCCATGCCATCGCCTCGTAAGCGTTGCAAGATAAAGCCTTCGCCACCAAAAAAACCGGCCCCCAGTTTCTTATGAAATGCAATGTCGACTTGTGTGCCGAGAGCAGCAGCTAAAAAGGCATCTTTTTGACAAATAACCTCTTCTCCTAAATCTGCTAAATTTAATGCAATGACAGAGCCGGGATAAGGTGCTGCAAAAGCGACATGGCTTTTTTGATTACCTTCGTTGGTAAAATGAGTCAAAAAAACAGACTCACCCGTTAACATTCGCTTACCAAGACCAAATAATTTGCCCATCACACCGCTGTCTGAGCCGTCCCCCATCTTTGTTTCGAAAGAAATATCCTGTTCGAGGTAGGTCATCGCACCTGCTTCCGCGATAACTGCTTCAGCAGGATCCAATGCAATTTCGACCATTTGAATGTCATGACCAATAATTTTGTAGTCAACTTCGTGGCAATTCATGGCTTATCACCCTTGTATAGTTTTGATTCTGTCCAATACTATATCATCTCATATCGGTGTATTTTTAAAATCGTTCTTTGCGCACATATTGGGAAAAGAAGTCGGTGATACGTTGTTCATATTCCCTGCCCGCATAAGTATGCATATTAAAGTGTCCGGCCCCAGAAATAATCCACAGGTCTTTAGGTGCTCTTGCGGCTGCAAACAAGCGCTCCGTCTCTGGTAATGTTGTATGAGCGTCACTGGTGCCAGAAATGAGTAGTAATGGTGAATCAATGTCATTGATATGGTTGATAGGGCTTAAAGCATTGGTTGATGTTTCAAGATAGAACGATAATTGGGACAGCAAGAGTGGTAAAAGCACTACGCCGTGTTCTCCAAAATGCAACTTCAGTCGATTCTCGACAGCTTCCTCAATAGTAGGGTGTAATGATTCTAGAATAATAGCGTCAAGATTTAAGCGCTGTTTGGCTAGTACAATAGCTGCTGCGCCCAGAGATACACCAATGGCGCCAATGGGTTCATTGGGAAATGTCTTACGTAAAAATGTAACGGCAGCTTCGATACTTTCAGACTCACGTAACCCAAAGGTAATACGCTTTCCAGCGGTTTCCCCATGTGCATATAAGTCAATTAAAAAAACGCTATATCCCAGGTTATTTAGAAAACGCGCCCGACTCAACATTTCAAGGCGATTGCTACGCATAGAATGCGCCAGCAAAATGACGCCACCATTGTGTTGTCCATAAGCTAACCAACCATGTACTTCAGATTCGTTTGCAGTAGGAATTTGCACAGCTTCAACTGGGAAATCAGTTGACAGTGTGCCGACAGCACTGGGCGCAGACCCAGTTACAAGCGCACCAATTGCGAAGGTGCAGATTATGATAACCAATATAAAAGAAAAAACTTGAATGAATAAGCGATGAAGCATGATTTTGAGTTAATATTATAAAGATACTTGAACTGATTTCATCAGACTATATTTAGTGAGAAGTTTATGAGTCATTCAGGATAAACATGATGTAACATCATAATGCTAAATATAGACATTGTGTTGTTTGTCGGTTGGTTTTTTTCCATATCTAGAATAATGAACAATAGAAAACCTTAATTTATGCCAGTATAAGCTTTTTGGGGTTGCCTTTTTTTGGGGAGACTAAGGGTGGAAAAATTGAGTCGAAGTTTAGATGTTGAAGATAGACCAGATATACATGTGGTAGTAAAGCCTGCTCTCGAGGCAGTGCGTGTATTTATTCTTGAAGTATGTGATTTTTCAAATGCAGCGTTACAAAAAGCTACGCAATTTGCTTCGCAGTCAATTTTGTTGGATATAATGCTTAGAGTGGGTGGACGAACAACACTAAAGCGACTGGGCGTGTTTCCGCAGACAGTGTCATCACTCGTAATATTGATAACAGCCGAGATTCAATCGGAAAAAGCTGAAGTTGATGTTATTGCCGAAACTTTCTATCCTCATTTAGACCGAAATAAACTGGGAGCGATATTATGATCAGTTCAACTGCTGAGTTTCAAGAGAAGATGCTCGCATTAGCAGAATCATTTGCTGAAAAGTTGCCGGAAAAAACCCATGAGATTGAATCGTTGTGGAAGCAACTACAAATTGAGTGGGATGCAGAGACGTTGCGAACATTGCATCGGTTGGTACATGGTTTGACAGGCTCCGGTAAAACATTTGGTTATCCACAAATTAGCGTGATCGCACGCTCATTGGAGCAAACACTTAAGAGCTTAGTGCAAGAAAACTTGATTGCAGATGAGGAATTATCAGCCGAGATACAACAGCAAGTCCACGAATTAAAGATAATATCGAGTGGTTCTAAACCCCAATTTGACCATAAAAGTATTTTTGTGCCAAACAAAGACAGCATATCTCATACGAGTACATCCAAACAGATATTTGTGGTCGATGATGACGCAGAGGCTGCTGAAGAACTTGTTTTGCAACTGAGTTATTACGGTTACGAGGTTGAGGCCTTTCATCAACTGAAAGAATTTCGTAAAGCTATTGATGTAACACCTAACGCAACTGTTCTTATGCAGGTTGAATTTCCTGAAGATAAGATGGCTGGAATCAAAGCAATGCAGGAAATTCAAAAAAATAGAGAATGGCCAATACAAGTTATTTTTATTTCAGCCTATGATGATTTGAGTTTGAGACTGGGTGCAGTATGTGCAGGGAGTCTTGCTTATTTCACCAAGCCGATTAATTCTACGGAGTTAATTGATCAGTTAGACTCGTTAACAGTGCCGCAGGAGCAGGAGTCATTTCGAGTGTTGATTGTTGATAACAGCCAAACTGTATTGAGCTATCATGCTGCAATATTGGAGCAGGCTGGTATGACAGTTAAAACAGTTCAAAATCCAATGGTACTGATGGAAGTACTGCTTGAGTTTGCGCCTGATATTGTTCTGATGGATATATATATGCCAAATTGCAGCGGCATAGACTTGGCAAAAGTAATTCGCCAATTGGGTAACTTTGTAAGTATTCCTATCGTT
>JAHZIU010000135.1 GCA_022601315.1 Betaproteobacteria bacterium | reverse complement strand
ACCGGTAACCATGCCACGCTTATCAGGAAACCATTTCACACACGCTGCAATGGGGCAGACGTAAGCAAGGCCTATACCTGCGCCGCCTATGATACCCACAGTCAAAGCAATCAGCGGGAAACTGCCACCGGTGAATGAAGCGAGCAGATATCCGGTACCTAATACAATGCCACCTAATGTCGCCACGATGCGCGGCCCTTTTTTATCCTGCAACCGACCTGCAAATATCATGATCAACGCGAATGTGGCCAACGCCAGGGAAAAAATGATTTGAGTTTGCGTGGTTGTGTAGAAGAAAACTTCTTTGAGCGGATTGACAAAAACGCTCCAACTGTAGATAGCGCCAAGGCAAATTTGTATGATCAAGGCACCCAAAACCACCAGCCAGCGGCTTGCAAGATGTTCCATTAAGGGTGAATGTTTGGAATATATTTCACTTCACGATACATTGTATTTAAATTAAAGTTGGCCGCCCATGCACTTCAGGTCGTTTTGGGCATTTAGCTGAATACTGTAGCCGAGACGCAATAGCAGAGTGCTGAGTATAGGAAAAACAAGTGCTCTTTTTAGATTGAAATATACGTTAAGCAGGATATTCGGTCAAACTGGTAGCTGAATCTAAAACCTCAGTTGATCGCTTTAGCAATGACCAAAATGGTTTAATAACATTTTGCTTGAATTTACAATCAATACCTAATATACTAGTCTAGTATACTAGTTTATAAGGATGGTTATTATGATAGAAGTTGGTGCTTTTGAAGCAAAAACACACCTATCCGCATTACTGGAAAAAGTGAAGAATGGAGAAGAAGTACTCATCACCAAGCGTGGAAAAGCCATTGCACGTCTTATTCCCGCTGAACAAGCCAAGCAATCAGAAGTCGGATTAATTATTGATGAGTTATGTTTACTACGTAAACAAGTAAAATTAAATGACTTGGATTGGAAAACGTTGCGTGATGATGGGCGCCGATGAGCGCCTTTGTGCTTGACTGCTCCATTGCCGCTGCCTGGCTGTTTGATGATGAAGCCACCACGCAAACAGATGACTTGCTAAAACAATTAAGAAATGGCAGCGCATTTGTTCCCAATCTCTGGCATTTAGAACTCGGCAATGTTCTGGTACAAGCTGAGCGAAGAAAACGCATTACCAGCACACAAATTTCAACACGCCTCGAACTGATCTCCCGTCTACCAATTGAGACCGATACTGAAACAGATAGTAGAGCATTCAGAGAAATCCTGGCACTAGCCCGCTCAGAAACACTCACCACCTATGATGCAGCCTATTTGGAGCTTGCCATAAGACGCGGTCTTCCCCTAGCAACACAAGACAAAACACTTATTCATGTGGCTAATCGTATCCAGATTCGAACACTACCGGTATTATAAATTTAGGGGGGTCGAAAATGGTAAATACATGGTTAATAATTTGGTGAATGTATACGTACAATGTAATACTTGACATCAAATACGTTTTATTAACCATACCTCTGGAATTTCCGGCGTTTTTATAACTATGAATGACAAATATAGGCCAATGGCGGTAGAAATTGTAGAAGTAATACGTCGTTCTGAGCAGGGAAAAACGCTCCCTTTTATTTGTCGAGGTAGCGATAGCAATACTTATTTTGTTAAAGGAAAATATGCTGGTCGGCGCAGCCAGATTTGCGAATGGATAGCAGGAAGATTGGCCATGCTAATAGGATTGCCTATTGCACCATTTACTTTTGTGGAAGTTCCTGAAGAATTACTGGATATAGATTTTGGGTTGGAATTAAAAGATTTAGGTGCTGGTTTAGCTTTTGGTTCTCAGCAGAACCGAAAGGTAACTGAATTAACATTTACAGGAATCAAACAGGTACCTGATCATTTGCAGCAAGATGTATTGGTGTTTGATTGGTGGGTACGGAATGCCGATCGCAGCTTGGGAGAAAGCGGCGGTAATCCCAACCTATTTTGGGAACCAGGTAAAGAAGAGTTGGTCGTGATTGATCATAATCTGGCCTTTGATTATTCAATCAACCGAGAAAAATTAATTGATAATCACATATTCAGAAACCAGCTTCAGCAACTGTCCGGTGACTTTTACCGTCGCAGTGAATATAATGAAAAACTTACAAAAGCCCTTCAGGCTTGGCCGCAAATTCTAAAAGAAATTCCGCAGTCCTGGTGGTATTTTGATGATGAAATGACAGTGCCGGTAGATTTTGATGTTGATAGGGCCTATGCTTTGCTTAAAGAATTTAAACATGATGACTTTTGGATATGGAAATGAGAAAGACCGCTTGCCAATACACTATTGTACGATTTGCACCGTTTATTGAAACAGGTGAGTTTGCTAATGTGGGCATCCTGATGATGGCACCAAAGGCTCGTTATTTTGACTATATGCTATTGAAGACGCGTCGCCATGGTCGTATTACCAAGTTTTTTGAAGAGTTAGATGCAAAAATTTTTAAATCTACCATGTATGCCCTAAAGGATGAATTGGGTCGTGTTCATAGTGTTTTGAAAGCACATGGCTTTGATCGGCGCTATAAGCTTAATGATGTTGCGTTTGCTCAAGGAATGTTTGCGGAAATATTGCGCCCTCGTGAAACCATTTTACGTTTTAGCGAGCCTCGAGCCGTGTTGGCCGAAGATCCCAATAAAACACTTAAAGAATTGTTTGCCTTTTATGTCGAACGTAACTTTACTATTAAAGAATATCGTGAGACAGAACTTGATAGAGGCATCCGTGACTTATTGTTTCAGGCCCAAGTTGGCGAGCGCTATACACGTGAGAAAGTGGGGAACGATGAATATTTCGTAACCTTCCCTTTTGTTGAAATGCATGCCAAGACACCATTCAAGATTATTAAACCACTACATCTGAGCCAAGAGGATTCCAGCAAAATTCTTGAACACGGTGGTAAATGGGAATTTCGTGTGCGCGAATTACACAAGCATCATGATTTATCTCCTGAAAAAATATTATTTGCAGTGGATGGTCCTGACGGGAAAGATTCTCGTGCTAAAGCTTACCAAGAAGCAGTAGACATGCTTCATGATACAGGAAGTAATGTCCAGCCCTACACACGACAAGAAAAAATTCTTGAGTTTGCTTCAAAACATTCAGTTCATTGATTTGCGAACACCGTTTTACCGTTTTGAGGGAAGCCAAAAATGGCAAATGTATAGCCCCTGAGAGGAGTTATTAATAGACTCTGCACGTTCATTTTATTTCTATTGATACTAAGTATCATTTGATGAACTGGCTGCTATTTAGCAGCTTAATTTCACATTAAAAAGCCTGGATATTCAATTATATTATTCATTCTCAAACCCGGCTATGTTTTATCTGTTTGAGTACTTTTCTCTAATGACTATTGAATAAGGAATAATAATGGAAATGTTTAAAAAAGTACTTATAGCAATGTTGTTTGTAATGATGGTTTCACCTGCTTATGCAGGTGACATTGGCGAGACTAAGGACACCCCGCAAACAGATGGTACGACGATTAGAACCAAAGTCAATCACGATGGTACCGTTACGGTTAAGCATCTTGGCACGGATGGAAAGACGGTGATCTCAGAGAAAAAAGTAAAGCCAGGTGGTGGAGCCAATCTGCATGATGGCGATGGTGGTTGCTCAGATGACCCTCTGGTTTTGTGTTAATACTCGTTGGCTAAACAATCCCTTTACTTCTGAGTATAGGGATTGTGGCTATAGTCTCTAACGCTAAAATTGATTATAAGCTCTACCTACTTGAGTAATCGTCTGACTCAGCCAGATCGACTACACTATTTTCCCTTCCACCCAATCATTCACACTCTTAAGTGCGGCTGGTAATTGATCCGGCTGTGTACCGCCAGCCTGCGCCATATCAGGGCGCCCACCGCCTTTACCACCGACTTGCTGTGCGACAAAATTAACCAGCTCGCCCGCCTTTATTTGTTTGGTCAAATCTGCACTGACGCCAGCGATCAAGGTTATTTTACCGTCCTCTATAGTGCTCAATACAAGGGCGCAAGTCTTCAGCTTGTCTTTGAGTTTGTCTAATGTGTCACGCAGCGTTTTAGCATTGGCACCTTCCAAGTTGACTGCTAACACTTTGATGCCTTTTATTTCTTGTGCATGTGTAATTAATTCTTCACTTTGAGAACCGGCCAATTTTGTTTTTAAACGTGCCAGTTCTTTTTCAGTTAGTCGTACATTTTCGATAATCTGAGAAATCTTTTGCGTGACTTCCTGAGGATTCGTTTTTAATGTGCTGGCAATTTCCTGTAACTGCGCTTCCCGCTGTTGCACATAATCCACCGCAACCTTGCCTGTCACAGCTTCCACACGCCGGATACCTGCAGCAACGCCTCCTTCCATCACAATTTTAAAAAATCCGATTTGACCAATCTGGGCCACATGCGTACCACCACAAAGCTCAGTAGAAAATTCACCCATGCCAATGACACGCACAACATCTGAATATTTTTCACCAAATAACGCCATAGCACCACGCTTAATGGCATCATCATATTTCATGAGTTCAGATTCCACCAGCCAGTTATTTCTGATTTGTTCGTTAACTAGACGCTCCGTTTCACGTATTTCTTCGGCGGTTAATGGTGCGTTGTGCGAAAAATCAAAGCGAGTCCGGTTGGCATCCACCAGTGATCCTTTTTGTGTGACATGGTTACCTAAAACCTTGCGTAATGCCGCATGTAACAGATGAGTGGCAGAGTGGTTATTTGCCGTATTGGACCGTGTTAATGGGTTTACTTTGGCCATGATCTGGTCCTTAATCACCAACCGCCCACTGCGCAATAACCCTTTGTGGCCAAATACACCAGCCTGAATTTTCTGTGTGTCTGAAACTGCAAAAGTACCGTTGCCTGCCAATAACTCGCCGCTATCACCGACTTGTCCACCGGATTCTGCATAAAAAGGTGTTTGATCAAGTACAACAACGGCCTCATCACCGGCTTCAATATAGTCAACCGGACTGCCTTGTTTATATATCGCTAACACTCGAGCTTCATATTGCAACGTATCATAACCCTGAAAAACGGTTTGATCTCCGCTGTATTCGATACCGTCCTGCATGGTGAATTTATTGGCAGCACGTGCTTGTTCGCGTTGTTTTTCCATGGCTTGCTCAAAACCATCATGGTCAACAGTAATACCCCGTTCACGCGCCATATCCGCGGTTAAATCCAACGGAAAACCAAACGTATCATAGAGTCGAAATGCAGTTTCTCCATCGAGTACTTTTATATTCTGGCTTAATGCGCCTTCCAGAACCTGCATACCATGTTCCAACGTTTCAGCAAAACGTTCTTCTTCTTGAAGTAAGACAGCGGCTACGCGCGCTTTCGCCTCAACTAATTCTGGATACGCTTGGCCCATTGCAGCGCTTAAATCATCGACCAAATGATGAAAGAAGGGTTGCTTTTGCCCCAACCGATAACCATGACGAATGGCACGACGAATAATACGCCGCAAAACATAGCCACGCCCTTCGCTGCCTGGAATGACGCCATCCGTAATCAGAAATGCACAGGCACGGATATGGTCGGCAATGACTTTAAGAGAATTGTCTGCGAGATCCTGTGTATTGGTAACACGTGCCGCCGCTTTAATTAAATCTTGAAATAAATCGATTTCATAGTTACTGTGAACATGTTGCATCACGGCTGAAATACGTTCCAAACCCATACCCGTATCCACCGATGGTTTAGGAAGCGGATTAAGCGTGCCTGAAGCATCACGGTTATACTGCATGAACACCAGATTCCAGATTTCAATATAACGATCACCATCTGCGTCTGGTGAACCGGGTGGTCCACCGGCAATTTCCGGGCCGTGGTCATAAAAAATTTCGGAACAAGGTCCGCATGGTCCAGTGTCACCCATTTGCCAAAAATTATCTGAAGTGGCAATGCGTATTAAACGGGATTTTTCGATACCAATTTCATTCAGCCAAATATCGGCGGCTTCATCATCTTCCGCATAAACAGAGATCCATAATTTTTCCTGCGGAATCTTTAGCGAAACGGTGAGAAACTCCCAGGAAAATTGAATCGCATTGCGTTTGAAGTAATCACCAAAACTAAAATTTCCTAACATTTCGAAAAATGTATGATGCCGCGCGGTATAACCTACATTTTCCAAGTCATTATGCTTTCCGCCAGCGCGTACACAGCGTTGTGAGCTGACAGCACGCGCGTAGGGCCGATTATCCTGTCCAAGAAATACATCTTTGAACTGAACCATACCGGCATTGGTAAATAATAATGTCGGGTCATTATTGGGTACCAAAGGACTTGAAGTAACAATGGTATGCCCATGAGATTCGAAATACTCAAGAAATTTTTGTCTGATTTCGCTACTTTTCATGTCAATAATACTCGTATCTCTCCAATTCAACGACTGTCAGCCCCAATGCTTCACCTTTAATAATTGCCAGGCTTTCAACCCTTCCCCGAATGGTAATTTCCTTATTCATCAGCGGTAAATCATCATTCGTCAAAATAGTCACTTCACCACTTTCATCTTCCAGTACATAAGCTTTTAGACTCATTATTGGAATACGCGTGGGCTCTTTTGTAATACCCTTCAAGAGGACTTCTTTGCCATCAAAATTTATCGTTAACGTTTTGACATCGTTGATGGGTGTAATTTCATTCGCATAAACACTAATACTGATCAGCGCGGTTGTTACAATAATTATGTAAAAAATTAAATATTTTTTCATGCTCCTTCCTGCTCAACATGGCGCAATACCTGACCGATTACCTCAGACGAAAAACCTCTACTCATCATAAAGCGCATTTGTTTGCCACGTTCTT
>JAHZIU010000134.1 GCA_022601315.1 Betaproteobacteria bacterium | reverse complement strand
ATGTTGACCGGCGACATCAATACCACGCACTGCGTAAACTAATGCACACAATGCAACCAATGTTGTAATGAGAAGCATCCAAGCAGCAAGGCGATCAGCAACCAGTACGATGCCGAATGGCGGCGACCAGTTGCCCAGCGCGTAAACCAGAATTTCGCCACCACTGACCATACTTAATAAAGCAGCTGCTGCGGCTATTTGAAAAGTTACCGCTGTAATATTTAGAATACGCTTAACTTGTATACTGGCATTTTGTAACAGTAATAACAGAACGCCAATTAATAATGGCAATATAACCGGAAAAACGACAATATGATCGATCATGACTTATGCTTTCCATCCACATGATCGTTACCCATTTCCAGGTGGGCTTTAAGTGCCAAAACAATCACAAAAGCTGTCATGCCAAAACTGATGACAATGGCCGTCAACACCAGGGCCTGTGGTAAAGGATCTGCATAGCCGCTCATGCCTTCAGCAATAATCGGTGGGCTGCCAATAGTCAGTCGCCCCATGACCAATAAAAATAAATTAACGGCATAGGATAAAAAGGTCAAACCGAGTACAACGGGAAAAGTATGTCCACGTAATGCCAGATAAACACCACAAGCTGTGAGCACACCAATAATTATAGATACAAGTGCTTCCATTAACGTATACGCTTCCTGGGTTTGGCCAGATGGCTCTGACTGTGAACCATACCGAGATGAATAAGAATTAACAGGGTGGCACTGACAACAACCAAATAAACACCCAAATCAAAAGCCATGGCTGATGCCAACTCAAACTCACCAATGATTGGCCAATGAATATGAGTAAAGGTTGATGTCAGGAAAGGATAGCCAAACAGCCAACTGGCAATCCCTGTGATTGTCGCAATAAACAAACCTGCACCGATGACCACATGCATATTGGTTGGTATACGCTCTTGCGTCCAAATCACGCCATTCGCCAGATACTGCATAACCAATGCTACTGCGGTGACCAGTCCGGCAATAAAACCACCACCGGGTAGATTATGTCCACGTAATAAAATGTACATTGAAACTAAAAGTGCGAGCGGTAATAACAAACGTGAAAACGAGGCCATGATGACCGGATGTATGTTTTTATCCCATGGACGGTCTTCCGCATCATGCAGGGAACCGGATAGTTTCAAACGATCCACCATTGCGTAAATGCCTAGCCCGGCCAAAGCCAGTACGGTAATTTCGCCGAGTGTATCATAACCACGGAAATCAACCAGAATCACATTGACGACATTCGTGCCGCCTCCACCGGGTAAGCTATTTTCCAGGAAATAGTCGGCGATAGTTTGATAAGGGCGTGTCAAAACAGCCCATACCAGAACTGCCACACTACCACCCGCCACAGTAGCAATCACAGCATCACGACTACGCAATAGTGTGCTGGATTCTTTTGGCGAGCGCTGTGGTAGAAAATATAAAGCCAATAATATTAGAATAACCGTGACTACTTCTACGGAGAGTTGTGTTAATGCCAGATCTGGCGCTGAAAATTTAACAAAAACCAACGCAACACCTAAACCCACTGCGCCGAGTAAAATAAGCGCAATCAAGCGTTCCCGATGCATAATAACTGTAGCAATCGCAGCGAACACAATAATGAGCGTCATTAATGCACTCACACTATCAATGGGTAACAATGCACGATCACCGGTCAAAGTAAATTCACTGCCCCAAAAACCAGTCATGCCGAGCACCAAAACAAAAGATATAAACACAAATACCATACGTTGTAGTGAATGTGTATCCAGCGCACGTGTTATCTTGCCTGAATACTTAAACAGTTTGCCTAGCAAATGATCATAGAATCGCCTGAATTCCAGTTTTTTATCAATGCGTTCTTGAAATGCTGCCAAAGGACGTCGTCCCAGATAGGCTAACACGCCACCCACTAAAGCGATGATACTCATGACCAATGCCGTGTTAAATCCATGCCAGATCGCCAGATCATGTGGCGGCAATGGTCCTTGCAATACACTGGTTGCAGCCACGGCAAGTATCGGTTCAACCGTTAGCGCTGGGAGAATCCCGACCAGCAAACACAAAAACACTAAAATTTCTACCGGCACCTTCATCCAACGTGGTGGTTCATGCGGCTTTTTGGGCAAACCAGTTGGTTCACCGTGGAAAAACACTGTATGAATAAAACGCAATGAATAAGCAACCGCAAAAATACCGGCCATTGTTGCCGCTGTTGGTAATAACCAGCCCCAAGGTTCATTCACCACAAACAGCGTTTCCGCAAAAAACATTTCTTTCGACAAAAATCCATTAAATAATGGTACACCAGCCATGGAAGCCGCAGCCACCATCGCTAGCAAAGCCGTATGCGGCATATACTTCCATAGGCCACTAAGTACACGCATATCCCGTGTACCGGTTTCATGATGGATAATGCCGGCAGCCATAAACAATGAAGCTTTAAAAATGGCATGATTAATAATATGGAAAACACCAGCAACTGCAGCTAATGGTGTACCAATGCCAAATAATAAGGTAATCAAACCCAAATGACTGATGGTCGAATAAGCGAGCAATCCCTTTAGATCATCCTTAAACATGGCCACATATGCACCAAAAACCAGTGTGGTTAATCCGGTAATACATACCAACCAAAACCATTCTGGTGTGCCTGATAATGCAGGGAACATGCGTGCCAGTAAAAACACACCGGCTTTCACCATGGTGGCTGAGTGCAAATACGCGGACACCGGTGTGGGTGCGGCCATGGCGTTAGGCAACCAAAAATGAAATGGGAATTGTGCCGATTTAGTAAAGGCGCCCAGTAGTACCAGAACCAACATCGGTAAATACAATGAATGATTTTGAATCACGTCAGCCGATGCCAAAATCACCGATAAATCATAACTACCGACAATTTCACCCAATAACAAGAAGCCACCGAGTAGCGCCAGCCCCCCCCCGCCGGTTACTGCCAAAGCCATGCGTGCACCAACTCGCGATTCCTGTCGCGTCTGCCAATAACTGATGAGTAGAAAGGATGACAGGCTTGTCAGTTCCCAGAAAATCAACATCTGAATGATATTCTCGGATAATACGATACCTAGCATTGAGCCCATGAACAGCAGCAGGTACGCATAAAAACGTCCCATGTCATCATGCTCGGACAAATAGTAGCGGGCATACAAGATAATTAGTAAGCCAATACACAGGATCATTAAGGCAAATAACAATCCCAGCCCATCCAGGCGAAATACAATATCAAGCCCCAGCATAGGCATCCAACTGATGCGCTGCACAAAAACTTGACCTGCAAAAGTATCAACCATTAATGGCGATAATATGGCCAGTGCAAGAAGGGCTACAGCACCAGCGCCCCAGGCAGCATGCAACCGACCCAAGCGAGAAACCAGGGCTACAAAAACTGCACCAATAAATGGTGTTAACGCGACAAGCGATAAATTCATAAAATGAAAATAGTTGAGTGCGACAAAAAGGCTATATTGTAAGGCCATGTTGCCATTTTAGGAATCGGCGATTGAATTAATACTGAGGAATCGATAATTACTTCTATGCTAATACAGATAATGAGAATGAATTCTATTACTTTTATATCACTTTATGAATTGATTGGCATGTCTCTAACCGGAATACGCGAAATATAAAAGACTAGGATACCAGCAATTACGACCAGCATGATCTTTTGCCATATTTCCGGCACGATTAAAATTGAGCTACCGAATGATAGAGCCATCAATGCATAAGCCCAACGTTTAGCACGGCGTGGCATACTGCGATACAGACACCAATCACGAATAATGGGCCCAGCGATACGGTTAGCTAACAACTTGTTATGGAAGCGTTCGGAACCACGGGCAAAACAACCTGCGGCTAACAATACAAAAGGTGTTGTCGGCAAAATGGGCAATATGGCACCCAATGCACCCAATGCCAATGCCAGAAAACCAGCCCCCAAATATAACGCACGCACTATTGGTGAGTCATGCAAGCATAAGAGATCAACTGCTTGCGTGTTCGTCACTTCTGGTTCGTTTTGACGCACTATATCTTTCTCGGGGGATTGCATTTAAATTTATAAAGTATTGTGATATTGAAAATCCATTCATTTCTATAAAGCCATAAAAATTTTTACAATTAATGGCTGCAGAACATAACGATTATCATACCTCAGAGTTGATTAACCCAATTAACCAAGTCAAATTTATTTCTTGCAGGTTTAGTTTAGTTTGTTTATTTGGTAAGGCTTATTTATCTGTTTTTCCCGCCCTATTTTTTCCTTCCACTTGTATGAAAATTCAAACCTCAGAAATAGAGGGTAATTTGTATCTATTTGTTATAACTAATTATTATTGTGAGAATTCTCACATCTTTTTTCGACATAAACCCCTATCATCGCACTTGTGGATATTCAACTGTGCACCGAACTGTAAAACATTGAACTTATCCCTAATATTTATTTTTTTAATTTAAAGGAGTTTGTTATGTATAAATTTTTATCGACAGGATTAGTATTGATTGGCGCACTTTTGTTAAATGTAAGCGCAATGGCAAACCAAAACACCGATAACTTTGATGCAAATATGCAAAACGCATACACAGAGACTCAAACAGTTATGAGTAGCATGGATCAATCAGCAACTTGTATCGTGGCAAATTGCCGGTCAAGACTACAGCCAACGTCTTCACAAACATCAGCCAGCTTATCAACAGCGGAAATATCAAGAGGCTTGGCTCGATCAATAACTGTCATTAGCAGTTTGGATCAATCAGCAACTTGCGTCGTGGCAAATTGCCGGTCAAGACTACAACCAGCACCGACACATCCATCAGTCTAGCCACATTGGAAACGACAAAACGTTTGGCTCATGGAATAGTTTTGAACGTATCGATTCGCAGGTTTTTTTCTGAGAAATTGAAGCTTTATAAATAGTTATTTTTTAAAATGAAAGGATTTATTATGTATAAGTTTTTATCGACAGGACTAGTATTGATTGGCGCACTTTTGTTAAATGCAAGCGCAGTGGCAAGCCAGGATTGTGATAACTATGGCGCAAATATGCAAACCCCATACTCAGAGACTGAAATTGCCGCAAGCACAAGCTGTATTAATGATGATAGAAGCACTGAGTGGCATAGTAATGTACTTGCAAACGCTGAAATACCTGGCATCAATAGTTTGGATCAATCGGCAACTTGTATCGCGGCAAATTGCCGGTCAAGACTAAAACCAGCGCCATCACAAACATCTACCAGCTTATCAACGCCGGAAATGACAAGAGGTTTGGATCGATCAATAACTGTTATTAGCAGTTTGGATCAATCAGCAACGTGTATCGTTGCAAATTGTCGGTCAAGATTACAGCACGCACCATCGCACCCATCAGTCTAGCCATACCGGAGACGACAAATGGCTTTGTTTGATCATTAGCTTTTTAATATACTGACTCGAAAGTTTCTCTTCTGAAAACGCTAAACCTTGTATTGTGCATGACGCTACTGAATTTATGCATAATGCAAGGTTTTTCTATAGTGAAAAATATCAAAGCAAAATGGCACTTACTGAGAAACAAGTAACTTATTGATAATTAATTTTATTATTATAATAAGTATAAATTCAGTACTGACTTTCTTGCTTCTTCTTCGTTTTTTCAGCTATAGATTCCCGTTGCATTTGAAAATTTCCTGAAAATTTGTTTCAATACCGATGAGTTTGTTCTGATTCTAATTCCCTGCCGGGGTCCATTTTTTCAACATTGGTCGTTAAGCTACGTTCTCTTGCGGGACGCTCACTGAGCAGTGATGGGCTATTTTCTTTAGATCGGATTTGTAGGCCATTTTTCTTTTTCTCTCCATTTACATCTGTATTTAGCATTTGGTTAAACCATTCAGCGCGTTCTCGTTCAGTCATAAGTTGACCATCACCAGTTTGCTCTGGTTCAGTGGCAAATACCAGCTTAGAAATTATTAATAGGACACATAAAACAGCAGATGATTTTAAATTTTTTCTATTCATGATTAATTCCTTGTTAATTTGTTGAGGCGTTTGTCGGATTTAACGTTAATCTGCTGCGAAAATGGGACAAGAGACTAGTCTTGTTTTGATTTATCATTACATTGAACAACTACGTTCCTCAAAATAGAATAAATCTGAATGATCTTTTCATGTTTCTCGCTACGATTATTAAGTCAAATAAACACCTAGAAATTATGCAGGGCAACTATTTCACATGCTTGACGTTAAAATACTTGTAAAAAAGTATAAGAATAATTTGTATACCTTTTTAGCGCCCCAAGATTCCATTCTTACTGCAAACATTACATCCTTTATTAAATATATTTTGATGAATTTGTCTCATACTCCTTTAAGCTGAAGGAACATGCACAACTTATAAGTATTAATAAGCAATATTTAAGCCACCTATTCTTACATTTGTATAATCAAATGTTTATAGTATATTCATCAAGCGAAGGCATAATGAGATGTCGCCTCTTTCGCTTAAATACAGGATTGCTTTATTTAGCTTATTGTTTTACCGTAATATTTTTTGTCTTTAAAAGTAGACAAGGGACAGGCATGTTTTAAAATACTTAATAAAAAACAATAAATTAGGGTTTTTTTTAGTACTGCCGCATACCAAGGAATGATTGTCTTACTACCCAGAAAGTAGTCCGAAGAAATAATCACAGTAAGTTAAATCTATAGCGGTGAGATCTGTCAGATTAAATATGCTTAACTTCAGTATGGTAAACACTATAATCATAGATTACTCGGTTGACTGGCAAATATTTCAAACAATTTAAGAATCACTACAATAACATCACAATTAATGACGAATTACACATAGCGGTTATAATGCATCAGAGTTGATTGTTCATATTAACTAAGTTTAAATTTTTTCTTTGAGGAAACTAT
>JAHZIU010000133.1 GCA_022601315.1 Betaproteobacteria bacterium | reverse complement strand
ACAAACAACAGTGGTTACATTGTAGGAGAATCTGAATTTGTAGCAATTCATGTCCATTTTTTTAAAATTTATCGCCGATCTAATTGCCTCCTCATCGATCACACATTCATTTTCCAGAGTAATTTTTTGATAATACCCTATTGTGTTAATGGTAATTAGGGTTCACACTCTCTTTGGGGAGTATCTTGTCTTCAGGACAAGCCTCTTTATAAGGGTCTCACCCAGGGATAACTCGAATAATCAAAAGATAAGGAAGAATCGTATGAACAAAGGCTTTAGCTTGACACTGCTGGGAGCAGTGGGTCTGTTTCTCCTAAGTTTCAGTAGTTGGGTCAGCGCAGCAGAACCAACCGTAATCAGTGAAGCGCGTATTGTTGCGCAATACAATTACATCATCCATATCCTGGCCATGTTACTGATCGGTTTCGGATTTCTCATGGTTTTTGTGCGCAGATATGGTTTTGGTGCTCTAACAGGTACTTATCTGGTCGTGGCAGTTGGATTGCCGCTGTACATATTTTTACGCGCCAATGGCATATTTGGTCATGCCCTGTCACCACATTCGCTTGACGCAATACTATTTGCAGAATTGGCGGTGGCAACAGCATTGATCGCCATGGGTGCCGTTCTCGGGCGTCTACGCGTATTCCAATATGCGTTACTGGCACTTTTACTGGTTCCGCTATACTTGTTAAATGAATGGATTGTATTGGACGATGCATTCGGTTTAACCAGCGGCTTCCAGGATACCGCTGGATCAGTTGTCATCCACGCATTCGGCGCTTATTTTGGTTTAGCCATGTCTATCGTGCTAACCACAGCCTATCAACGCAGCAAGGTGGTTGAATCTGATCATACATCAGATCGTTTCGCCATGTTGGGTTCAGTGGTTCTATGGCTTTTCTGGCCAAGTTTTGCAACAGCGCTGGTACCACTGGAAGATATGCCGCAAACAGTTGCCAATACGCTTCTGGCACTATCCGGTGCAACCATTGCTACTTATTTCGTAAGTAACAAATTAAATGGCGGCAAAACATCTATGGTTGACATGGCCAACGCGGCTTTGGCAGGTGGTGTAGCCATCGGCTCGGTTTGTGACGTGGTCTCACCTGGCGGTGCATTCGGCATTGGCCTACTGGCCGGTACTATCTCTGTGATGGGCTATGTCCTGTTACTGCCTAAGTTGGAAAACATGAAAATCTTTGATACCTGCGGTGTACATAACTTACACGGCATGCCAGGATTATTAGGCGGATTTAGCGCGCTGTTGGTCGTACCTGGAATCTTTGGAGCACAAATGACCGGTATAGTTATTACCATGGTTATCGCAATTGTCGGTGGTCTTGTTGCTGGTGCGATCATCAGAGCTACCGGTACCACACGTGAGCCTTATGAGGATAGTGTTGAATTCACGCACCTCGCGGGTCCTGAAACAGAAGGTCTGCCAGAGCAACTACAAACACGCGTGGAAGCTTTGGAAAGCAGTGCTTCAGCACCAGCATCTCCACAACCTCAGGCTTCATCACCTGAAACGAAAGCACTAATCGACAGATTGGAGTCTCGAATTAGGGTTTTGGAAAGCCAATCGGCACAAACTGGGCCTTCGGGCAGCTAACCTGAACATTTGGTTTAGGTTATAAAATTAAGGACACTTCCAGGAATGTAACATTCACTCAAATAAAAGGCGCGGGAAAATTTTTATTGGGATGAAGTGCAAATTCTTAGGAGTGTCCTTAAAGATGTACGATGATGACAAATTTCAAAAATGTCAGCTACAAACTAAATTTCTTCTAACAAAAAGCCCACTCTTTTCGCCGCTTTTCAATCGATTATTCTCCGATTAGCAATCCCCTCTTGTCATTTACAGATTGATACGGTCTAATTAGTCAACTTCAAAAATTTTCAACATTTCCTTAATACATCCCGTAACTAATAGAAGGTAATAGGTATTTTATAAGCCTAATTTTTTACTCAATAGAGCAATCACATTAATGCAAAAAAACACGAGCCGATTGATAAGCGTTTTTCGCCTAATACGCCTGCTATTGCATGTATTATCCGGACTTATCCAGTCCATCATTTATCCACGCTTTTCTCGCGCTACTCAACGGAGGATGATGCAACATTGGGCCAAAGGTTTACTTAAAGCGCTGAATATCCATTTATCCTGCAACGGCGCACCACCTGCCGTTGACGTGCCCCGCGCGCTATTTGCTGCTAATCATGTGTCTTGGTTGGACATATGCGTCATGATGGCAGCCTGCCCGACACGCTTTGTTGCCAAGTCAGAAATAAGTGGCTGGCCGGTATTAGGTCTACTTTGTCGAAATACCGGAACATTATTTATTGAACGCTCAAAACGCAGTGATACGATGCGCATTAATCAATCGATTGGGGAGGTATTAGCTACCGGAGAGCGTGTAACCATATTTCCTGAAGGTACGACCAGTGATGGCAGTGAATTAAAGCATTTTCATGCTTCCTTACTGCAATCCGCCGTTACCATGGATGCCTTGCTTTATCCAGTAGCCATCCGTTATTGCAATATGGCGGGAGATACATGTAAGGAAGCGGCTTATCTCGATCCATCATTGGTTTTATCGTTAAAACAAATATTGAATCAACCACGCATTGATGTGCAATTATCCTTTAGCGATCCCATACAAAGCGGCGGAAAAAACCGGCGGGAATTAGCACGATTATCCGAACAGGCCATAGCTGATGCACTTTCACTCCCTATCCCGCACAGGGAACCTGGAAAACTTTCCGATCCTCTAAGCGCATAGCTGTTAATTGACCGCCCCAAACGCAACCACTGTCCAATGCGATCAGGTCATGCGCCACATGCAGCCCCAGCGCAGACCAATGTCCACAAACAATAGTTGTATGCTGGCTGGCGCGATTGGGAATATCAAACCATGGAAAAAAACCCGCAGGCATGGTCGCCAATTCCCCCTTAAATGCAAAATTCATTTGTCCCTCAACGGAGCAAATTCGTAATCGTGTCATAGCATTAATGATGACACGCAGACGTTCATATCCCACTAAATCATCACACCAAAAAGCAGGCTCATTGCCATACATTTGCGAAAATGTTTCCTGATAATTATCCTGACGTAGTGCATACTCGACTTCTTGGGCCAACTCTATGGCTTGAGCAATTGACCAGCCAGGCAGTAAACCAGCATGCACCATGGCATATTCGCCATCGGTATAAAACAATTTTTGGTGCCGTAACCAACACAGTAATTCATCACAATCAGGCGCATCTAAAATGGCTTGAATTGTGTCGCCTCGACGAGTTTTAGCAAGTCCCGCAGCCACCATCAAGAGATGCAAATCATGATTACCAAGCACCATAATAGCCGCATCACTTAGTTGTTTGATATAACGTAATAACGACAACGAGTCCGGGCCACGATTGACAATATCCCCAACCAGCCATAGCTTATCCTGACTAGGATTAAAATCAATAAACTCAATCAGTTGTCGAAATGAAGGATAACAGCCTTGCAAATCACCAATTGCATAAGTTGCCATATGAATGATATTTCGTATCAAGCAAAATACATTGAGAAATTAACGCAAACCCAGCACATCCTGCATATCAAATAATCCATTTTGTTTATCTGCCAGGAAGCGAACCGCACGCGCGGCCCCCATAGCAAAAGTCATACGACTGCTGGCCTTGTGCGTAATCTCAACACGTTCACCGATACCGGCAAACATAGCAGTGTGTTCACCGACAACATCACCTGCGCGAATAGTAGAAAAACCGATGGTGTCCGATTGCCGCTCACCGGTAACGCCTTCGCGACCATAAACCGCCACTTTTTCCAGATCTCTGTGTAAGGCATCGGCGATAACTTCCCCCATACGCAAGGCCGTACCGGATGGTGCATCAATTTTATGGCGATGATGCGCCTCAATGATTTCAATATCATAATCCTCGTTCAGCACCTGCGCTGCGATTTCCAATAATTTAAAAGTCAGATTCACGCCAACACTCATATTTGGCGCAAATACGATCGCGATTTCCTGCGAAGCTGCTCTCAGCAATTCTTTTTCTTCTACTGAGAAACCTGTGGTTCCAATCACCATTTTTACGCCATGCTCACGACAAGCGGCTAAATGTGCAAGTGTCGCTTCTGGGCGAGTGAAGTCTATAATTTGATCACACCCCACTAACGCTGTAGCAAAGTCACTTACCACATTGACGTCACACCTGGCAGAGATTAAATCTCCAGCACCTTTATCCAAATACGGACTGCCCTCCCTCTCCAGCGCAGCAAATAATTGCATGTCCGGTGCTTGTGTTACTACTTCCAGCAACGTACGCCCCATACGCCCTGCGCTACCGGAAATTGCAATTTTTTGAATTGTCATTTTATTCCTACAAAAATTTCTGATTTAAAAAAACATACGCAACTATTCTGAGAGTGCCTATCAAATCATGAACCAATTTCAGCTTGGCTTGATTCAGAATCAGATTCCGGCTCTTCCGAATCTGGTTCTGGTTCTGGTTCTGGTTCTGGTTCTGGTTCTGGTTCTGGTTCTGGTTCTGGTTCTGGTTCTGGTACATCAATTGAAAACGGCATAAAGTTTTCAATATGGGTTAATTGCTCATCCTCAAAAAAAATTGTTAATCGCATTTGTTCAACTAACTCGCCTTTTTCTCGGAACAAATAAACATAATCCCAACGGTTTTCGCGAAAAGCATCCACAATCAGCGGTGACCCCATCACAAAGCGCACTTGGGATTTCGTCATGCCCGGCTTTAATGTTTCAACCATTTCCTGCGTGACAACATTACCCTGTTGTACATCTATTCGATAAAGAAAATGAGAAAACAATGAACAACCTGTCAACTGAAAAACAACAAACAATACGAATATTCTCACAATCATTTTTTTAATCTTGATATTATTTGTTTCCAAAGCAAACCTAACGCGATATGATACAGTAAATTATTTTAGCGGACAGAGATTACCATGAGAAATAGTGGCGACCTGAAAAGCATAGATCTGAAAAATACCGGCCTCAAAACCACCTTACCACGACTTAAAATACTTAATTTATTTGAACAAAGTAGCGTGCGTCATCTTTCTGCCGAAGATGTTTATAAAGAACTCATTCATGAAGGTGATGACATCGGTTTAGCAACCGTCTATCGTGTTCTAACGCAGTTTGAACAAGCTGGTTTACTGGAACGTCACCACTTTGAAAGTGGCAAAGCTGTATTTGAGCTCAAAAGTGACGGTCATCATGACCACTTGGTCTGCCTACAATGTGGACGTGTAGAAGAATTCTACGATGCTGAAATTGAAGAACGCCAGCTCGCAATTACTAAAGATCGTGGTTTTAAGCTTCAGGATCATTCTTTATCGCTATATGCCGATTGCACAAAATCACCGTGCCCGTATCAAAAATAAAAATATAACTTGAAATGTTCTTAACCCACTTTCTCACCACAAGAGCGCCCATCAAATTAAACGGGCAGTTGATGCTTACACGCCTCCTTCATGGCCTAGAAATATTTTAAAAAATTGCGTACTCGCGATACTTACATATTTATTTGGCTCTTTGAAAACCGAGCGGGTAGGATAGTATAAAGATTTCAGCAAATCACCTTGAATTGAAGGAACCTTTATTTTGAAGAATAATTTCCATCAACGCGCTTTAAGTTTAAGTTTACTTCGCGCTAGTTCATCAAATAAATCGATTTTGACGAGCACAAAAACATGTTGATATATCATTTTACTCTGAACCATTCCAATTCTCACATCACTGTTAATCAATCCGTAAATCCGCATAAATTCAAGTGCTGGCTCATATTATCTGGAATCCTCACATTCACCATTCTGAGCTTCATTAGCGCAAGCCATGCTGCAACCAGCCACTTCGAAACATGTGTCTCTGGACTACAAGCAAAAGCACGCGCTGCCGGCATTTCAGAAGAGAATGTAGATCAAGTACTGGGTAACGTTAAGCATATACAACGCATTATTGAACTTGACCGTCGACAACCTGAATTTACACAGGCATTCTCAAATTATTTTAATACACGTGTCAGCGATTTACGTATTCAACGTGGTCGAACGTTATTAAATGAACATCAAGCATTGTTGCGTCAAATTCAACAAGAAACGGGGGTTTCTGCACAATACCTGGTTTCATTCTGGGGTCTGGAAACCAATTATGGCGGTTACTTTGGTGATTGGTCCGTGCCCGACGCACTAGCCACACTTGCCTGTGACGCACGTCGCAGCAAATTCTTCACGCAGGAATTATTAAATGCAATGCGTATTCTTGATGCCGGTGATATTTCACCCGAAAATATGATTGGTTCGTGGGCGGGCGCAATGGGGCATATGCAATTTATGCCTTCTACATTTCTACGTTATGCACAAGATGCCGATGGTGACGGGCGCCGTGATTTATGGGGCAGCATTCCTGACGCCATGGGATCTGGCGCACATTTTCTGCAAAAATTAGGTTGGGTTCCCGGCCTTGACTGGGGCCAGGAGGTTATTGTTCCTGCCAGTTTTGATTATTCACTGAGTGGCAGAGATAAAACCCGTGGCCTGGCCGAATGGATTGAGCTAGGCATTACCACCGTTTCTGAAAGTAAGTTCTCTCCTGAACAAAAAGTATCTTTATTGATACCTGCCGGCTATCAAGGGCCCGCTTTTCTGGTTAGCAAAAACTTCCATATTATTATGCGTTGGAATCGTTCTGAATTTTACGCACTGTCAGTTGGACACTTGGCTGATCGTATTGCTGGTGCGCCCGCATTACAACGTCATCCACCTGCTGACGAAGGCAGAATCTCCCGGGAACAAATCCGTCAACTTCAGCAAGACTTATCCTCACTAGGTATAGATGCTGGTCCAGCTGATGGCATTATGGGTTCAAAAACACGTCAGGCAATCAGCCGTTTTCAACAAAATAACCAACGTATTGCTGATGGGCACCTGGATGCTGAATTACTGGAAATTATCCGTAACGCTACGCTTAATTAACCCGAGCTAAGCAAGCGTTCTAAATTGTGTAGTTGAGAGCAGTCATTTTGAGGGGTTATTTCCTGATCATTTTAGACAAGTAATT
>JAHZIU010000132.1 GCA_022601315.1 Betaproteobacteria bacterium | reverse complement strand
TTGATTGGTGAAGCCATTGATCGCAGCCTCGAAATATGGCCACAGCTTGCAAAAGGCGACTGCCAGGCAGCAATGCTGAAATTACACACCAAAACTTAATTCACTATAAATATAAAATCACAATGAGAATCAGATCATGAGTCTGAAATGCGGTATTGTTGGCTTGCCCAACGTTGGAAAATCAACATTATTTAATGCCTTGACCAAAGCAGGCATTGCTGCGGAAAATTACCCTTTTTGCACGATAGACCCTAATGTGGGAATTGTTGAAGTACCCGATCCACGCTTACAAAAACTCAGCGAAATCGTAAAACCACAAAAAACTCAATCTGCTATCGTTGAGTTTGTAGATATTGCGGGTTTAGTAGCCGGTGCATCTAAAGGAGAAGGACTTGGTAATAAGTTTCTTGCCAATATTCGTGAAACCGACGGTATAGTTAATATGGTGCGTTGCTTTGCCAATGATAACGTTGTACATGTAGCCGGCAAGGTAGACCCCATTTCCGATATTGAAGTCATACAAATTGAACTGGGTTTAGCTGATATGGCAACAGTTGAAAAAACCATACAGCGTGAAGCCAAACTAGCGAAATCGGGCAATAAAGACGCGATTAAACTGTGCAATTTTCTAGAAACAGTTCGCGAACACCTGGATCTTGGTAAGCCTGCCAGAACAATGGATCTGGATAAAGATCAACAAAAACTATTACAACCACTCTGTTTATTAACTGCAAAGCCCGCTATTTATGTTGCCAATGTTGATGATAATGGATTTGAAAATAACCCGTTGTTAACACGGGTGGAAGAATATGCAGCCAGTGAAGGCGCACCTGTTGTGGCCATTTGTGCCTCACTCGAAGCGGAAATTGCGGAACTTTCTGATGAAGATAAACAGATTTTTTTAGCTGATATTAATATGCAAGAACCAGGATTGAATCGTTTGGTTCGTACCGGCTATGAACTGCTTGGATTACAAACTTACTTTACCGCCGGTGTAAAAGAAGTCAGAGCCTGGACCATGCACAGAGGCGATACAGCACCACAGGCTGCTGGCGTGATTCATACTGATTTTGAAAAGGGTTTTATTCGCGCTGAAGTTATAAGCTACGACGATTTCATTACTTGTCAAGGTGAACAAGGCGCCAAAGAAGCTGGCAAAATGCGCCTGGAAGGCAAAGAGTACATTGTCAAAGATGGCGATGTAATGCATTTCCGTTTCAATGTTTAGCAATTAAACGGCCCTTTAGCCTTTTAAAGCCATCAGTTAAGGGTGCCCCCGCACATTGCACGTTATAAATATGCTGTCAAAACTGGAGTTCGGGAGTGGAAGCCCATATTAAGTGCTTAACGCAAGCCTGCATTAACAAGCATATAAAATACCAATATCTCGATGCAGAAAAAAACTTTATTAAAGTTGCGGTGGGCAAAGGGCTCTTATTTCAACAAAATCGTACGCCATTCAACACCGAAGTAATCGCCTCAATTTGTAAAGATAAGGAACATACTTATCAATTACTTCACAAGCGGATTGCAATGCCAAAAACCATTGGGTTTCTCGACTTTAATACGCATGAGAAATACCAAAAATATGTTAACTATCCTTCGCTGCAAGCGATTGTTAATAAAATAGAACAAGAATTTAGTTATCCGGTCGTCATCAAAAGAAACAGCGGTGCATTGGGAATTAACGTATTCTTATGTAACGATAAGGAATCGGTAGAAACCGCACTTAAAAATATTTTTAATCGAAATAGTTGTCGTTATGACTATATCGCATTAGCCCAGGCATATATTCAACCCGAACAAGAATTCCGCGTTGTGTTTTTCTACAATGAACTACTCCTATGCTACCAGCGTGTATCAGAAAATAAGGCATTTGGTGCGCATTACTGGGACTCCGATAAAGGTCATGCATTGCATATCGATGACCCGCAAGAATTGTCTACCTTGACACAATTCATACAACCTGCTTTAGCTTTATCAGGCCTAACTTATGTGGGGTTTGACATCATAAAAAATCGCCATGAAGAATACTATCTGTTAGAAATGAACTCAGGCCCTAAATATAACAATTACATACAGTCATGTGGTGAGAAAGAAATTATTGCCCTGTATGAAAGAATATTACTAAAGGAAATACAAATTAAATCTAAAGGGCATCTCTAAAATCCAAATAGAAGCACATGGAACCGGAAAATCTTCAGATCACCGGCTAATTGGCTTATACCTAATCCGTTTCGGTTTTGCACCTTCTTCACCCAGACGTTTCCGTTTATCTGCTTCGTATTCCTGATAATTACCGTTAAAGAATGTCCATTGCGACTCACCTTCTGCTGCGAGAATATGAGTCGCGATGCGGTCAAGGAACCAACGATCGTGAGAAATAACCAGTACGCAGCCAGCAAATTCGAGTAGCGCGTCTTCCAGTGCACGCAATGTTTCCACGTCAAGATCATTAGAGGGTTCATCCAGCAACAACACATTGCCACCAGAAATTAGGGTTTGAGCCAGATGCAAGCGTCCACGTTCTCCACCGGAGAGCTGGCCGATAATTTTTTGTTGGTCACCGCCCTTGAAATTAAAACGCCCAAGATAAGCACGTGCCGGCGTGGTGTATTTTCCTACGGTAAGGATGTCATTACCGCCAGAAATAGCATCAAACACGCTTTTGTCATTTTCCAATGCGTCGCGTGCTTGGTCGACATGCGCAATTTTGACAGTAGGACCGATTTTTACTTCGCCAGAGTTAGATTGTTCTTTGCCAGTAATTAATTTAAACAAAGTGGATTTACCCGCACCGTTCGGGCCAATAATACCAACAATGGCACCGGGTGGTATTTTAAAACTTAAATTATCAATTAGCAGCCGATCACCGTAAGCTTTGGAAACATCGTTAAATTCGATAACTTCATTACCAAGCCGCTCACCAACTGGAATAAAAATTTCCTGCGTCTCATTGCGCTTCTGATAATCCTGCGAATTAAGCTCATCAAAACGCGCAAGACGCGCTTTTGATTTGGCCTGACGCCCCTTCGGATTTTGTCGCACCCATTCTAGTTCCTGCTTCATGGCTTTCATATGCGCGTCAATTTGTTTACTTTCTTGCTCCAGTCGCGCTTCTTTCTGTTCCAGCCAGCTTGAGTAATTACCTTTCCAAGGAATACCATGTCCGCGATCAAGTTCCAGGATCCACTCGGCAGCATTATCAAGAAAATAACGGTCATGCGTAACCGCCACCACAGTACCAGGGAAACGCACCAGGAATTGTTCCAGCCATTCCACTGATTCAGCATCCAGGTGATTAGTCGGTTCATCTAACAGCAACATATCTGGCTTTTCCAACAGCAATTTACACAATGCCACACGGCGTTTTTCACCACCAGACAGATTTTTGATCTCCGCATCCCATGGCGGCAAGCGCAGTGCATCGGCGGCAATTTCCATTTGATGCTCAGTATCACTACCCGCAGTGGCCAGAATAGCCTCTAGACGCGCCTGCTCCTCGGCCAATGCATCAAAATCAGCACCCTCTTCAGCGTATGCGGCATACACCTCATCCAACTTTTTTTGTGCCTGCATTACCTCACCCAAGGCTTCTTCTATTTCCTGCCGTACAGTTTGCTCTGGATTCAACTGCGGTTCCTGTGGCAGGTAGCCTATACGGATATTGGGTAAACGTTGTACTTCGCCGTCATACTCCTTATCTACATCAGCCATAATACGTAGCACTGTGGACTTACCGGAACCGTTCAGTCCCAGCAAACCGATCTTCGCACCCGGGAAAAAACTAAGTGAAATATCTTTGATGATTTGACGTTTGGGAGGAACAATCTTGCTCACGCGGAGCATCGACATTACATATTGGGCCATTTGAATAATCTTATTTGAAAAGAAGCTGGATAAATTGAAAGTTTAACGCACGTTTTCCGGCTGTAAAAGGATTTCG
>JAHZIU010000131.1 GCA_022601315.1 Betaproteobacteria bacterium | reverse complement strand
TTCAAAGGACAACGTTTTACACTAACTGTTTAATGTCTAATTAATAAATTTGTTAGCGTGCAAATGTGAAAAGCATTTTATATGTACCTTACATGATTTGTGCTGAATTTAGCAAAGTTAATTAAATATTAATTGTTTCAATCATGAATGATTATTCGAATGATGAAATACATGATCGACGCCTGAACCAAACGCGTGGCTTTTACGTTACTTGAAATTAGCAATTGACTGTCGGAGCTAGTAAAGATTAGCTTAAAGAAGCGCTAGACAAACATGGCTATTTATTAAAGGATCATATGTGAAAGTCGTTATCAGTGGAATACCACACTGCTAAAGGTTTTTTTGATGCTTAGAGATAATTTAAGATTGCTAATCATTGGATATTCTGATGCTGATGCAGATCTTATATGTTCTGAATTAGCTGATATCAATAGCGAATTTAGCTTTGAATGTATTAGGGATGTATCAAATATTAGATCTGTCTTATATGGGCTAGATCCTGACGCCATAATTTCCAATCACGATTTGCCTACGTTTCATTACAAGAATGCGCTGGATTTATTAAAAGTAAGTGGTCGGGATATTCCATTTATTGTTTATTCATGTATTCCGGACGAAAAAGAAGCATTATCAGCAATTCATTATGGCGCACATGATTATGTGCATAAAGATAATGCAATTAGACTGGCTTTGGTTATTGAAAGAGAGTTAAGAAATGTAGCAACTAGACGCGCCAAACTGCAAGCAGAAAGTCAAATTTATCGTCTAGCTTATTATGATGAATTGACAGGACTGCCAAAACGAAATCTTTTTTGTGAAAAAGTAACCGCAATGTTATCTAAGCAAAATAATGCAGATTATATTGCAGCAATATATTTTATAACATTTGAACGGTTGCCTTATATCAATGGTACTTATGGTTTCAGTATCGGGGATATCTTGATTCAGCAACTGTCATACAGGCTTTCAGTTTATTCAGAGAGAAATTGTTTGCTGACTCGTATAGAAGGCAGTAAGTTTGCTTACTTTAATGGTGATGTTGCTAATTCTGAGGAAATTCAGAATTTTGCAGATCGTATTATGAGATTAGCTTCGACGCCATTTATGATCAATAACCTCGAATTTTATGTCACGCTAAGAATTGGTATTTGTATTTATCCTACAGATGGTGACAAAATCTCGTGCTTACTTGCGAATGCTGAGAATACATTGTCAGATTCTCACGATTTATGGCGCAATAACTGTAAATACTTTATAAAAGAAATTGGTGAAGCTTCTTCAAAGCGTCTCAAACTTGAAAGTTCTTTTCGCAAGGCTATCGGTAATAATGAATTAGTTTTGCACTTTCAACCCATAGTGGACCTGCAAACGGGTGGTATCGTTGGTGCGGAAGCGCTGGTCCGATGGAACCATCCCGATTATGGATTGCTTTTGCCTGATAAGTTCTTACCACTTGCTCAAGAAACAGGCTTCATTATTGATATATGCAAGTGGGTATTGAAGCATGCTTGCATTAATGCAAAAATGTGGCATGACGCAGGCTATGACTCTCTATCTATATCCGTTAACATTTCGGCAATTGAGTTAGATCAGTCTCAGTTGGTTAATCATGTGTCTGATGTTTTAGCTGAAACGGGATTACATTCAGATTTATTTGTACTTGAAATTACAGAATCAGTATTGATGCAAGATGCAGTGCCAATAATTGGCACCTTGCAAGAACTAAAAGAAATGGGCGTTAAATTAGTAGTGGATAATTTTGGGGTAGGTTACTCATCACTAGGTAATTTGAGGAGACTCCCATTAGATGCATTAAAGATTGAACGTTCCATTATTCGTAATATTACTAAAGACTCAGATAGCGATGCAGTTATCACAGCGATTATTGCATTAGCTAAAAGCTTAGGCCTCTCAGTAATGGCTGTAGGTGTTGAGACTAAGGATCAATTTGATTTTTTATACGCTACGCAATGTTGTAGTGCTCAAGGCTATCTTTTTAGTAAGCCAGTGAATGCTGAAAATTTATTCCAATTGTTGGAGCAGCGTAAGACAGGTACACTTTCATAATATACCGATGTATTTATAACAGATGATACTTTCCGGTCTTTCCTGATCATGTTTTATTTGTAAAATCGGTTTCATGTAGGCGTTTTCCCTACATAGCGATTGGGCAAAGTCTTATTTATGTTTTGGTATACCTGCCATTTACTTCTTTTCTCTTAAGATTGACAATGAATATCGTTGGCTCTGTGTATTTTTGCTAAGCAATCTTTATATGTAAGGAGTTTGATAATGGATTCGAATCAAATGCTTGAAGAAATCAGGGAAATCAATTTAGGCTATATGCTACTTGCACAACAATTAATACGTGAAGATAAGGTTGCAGCAATGTATCGGTTAGGTATTAATCAGGAGGTTGCTGATATTCTGGAGCGGTTAAGTTCTAGTCAGTTAATAAGAATGTCCGCATCAAATATGTTGTTATGTCGATTAAGATTTGATGATGCTTCAATAGCAGAAATGTTATCAAATCATAGTCGTGACCAAGCTGTATCACAGTCGCACGCTGCAATTCTGATGGCAGGACAGCCAAATGAAGTGGTGATGTGATAACTAAGCCAGGCTTAGGGAGGTTTAATTATGCGTAATAAAAGTATATTAACCGAGGCTAAACAAATACATTTGGCGACTGAATTAATTAAGTTGGGTGCCCGTCTACAAGTTTTAGAGATGAACTCTAATCTCAGTCGTGAAAGATTAGTAAAACTGTATAAAGAGATAAAAGGCGTATCGCCTCCAAAAGGAATGCTGCCCTATTCGGAAGATTGGTTTATGAGCTGGCAACCAAACATGCACTCGTCGTTATTTATTAATATTTATAATTACATAACGACAAATGCCGACATACAGGGAATTGATGCTTTAATAAAAGGCTATAAACTATATTTAGAACATATTGAAGTCAATCAACTGCAAAGAGTATTAACTCTAACAAGAGCATGGACATTAGTCCGTTTCGTCGATAGTAGCGTTTTATGTATTACACCATGTGTTAAGTGTAACGGTAAGTTTTTGGTGCATTCACTAGAAATACATTCCAATCACGTATGTGGGTTATGTAATATTCCTTCCAGAGCGGGAAAAACCAAAAAAGCTGCAGCTACATTAAGTCCAAGTTTGCACTGATATAAAATTTTCCCCGGGTTCCTGGTTAGTTTTTCACACTGATTGACGCATCTTTTTTCCTTCATCAGAACGTTTATTGGAGAATTTGGGTTAATTCCAGGAAGCGTTTTCTATCGATCTCAAACTTTTCTTGAATATTCTTTATGCGTAATTGATTTTCGATCAATTCTTTTTGTAAGCTGGCAACGCCGCGTTCAACCGGCAACATGTCTTCTTTAATTGCCGCCAGTGTTGGACTGTTTGTTCGTTCCGCTTCAGTAGCTTGTTGTTGTAAAGATTGTAACTGAGCGCGAATAATCATCAACCGTTTTTCAATACCAACAATATTTAATTCAATTGGGTGTACATTCCTCTCTAATGCCCAATCAATTTCTTTTTCGCTGGTATAAGTTTTGAGTAAAACTTCGTCACGTCTTTGTTCTATTTTTTGCTTCTGTTCAGCTGCTTCCTGTTGCGCTTTATCAATCACAGGCAAAGTCTTATCTACGGCCTCATTTTTGCGGATTACAACACCCAATTTATTCATTTCAACGGTTGTTTTGTCGTGACATTCAGGTGGCAGGATACTTGAGTAATAATGAGCAACGCCATTATCATCTACACACTTTTTGAGTGCAGCTGTTACTGGTTGTGAAAAAACAAGAACAAATGAAATTGGGAAAATCCATCTCATGATCATCTCCTATAATATATGTTGGGCCGTAAAACACTAAGCAAAGTCCCGCACACATATAGAGCATGATCACCTGACAAATTAAATTAATTTTCTGTTTCGGCTACGCCATATTGTTCACGATATTGCTCTACTGCATGCAAGTTCTGTAACAGATCATTATGATCTTGTAAAAAATTAATCAGGCTGTTTAAATCAATAATACTGGTAACGGGAATGTCATGCGTTTTCTTTACTTCTTGTACTGCAGAAAGTTGATAACTTCCGCGTTCCATTCGATCAAGTGCAATCACAACACCACCGGGTGTTGCACCTGAAGCAAGAATCAGATTTACTGATTCACGCACTGAAGTTCCGGCAGAAATCACATCGTCCACGATTAATACCCGACCAGCTAAAGGCGCGCCTACTAATGCACCGCCTTCTCCATGATCTTTGGTTTCTTTCCGATTAAAACAGAAAGGATAGTTATGTCCCATATCGGCCAACGCGATTGCGATAGTGCTTACCAATGGAATACCTTTGTAGGCTGGGCCAAACAACATATCGAACGGAAACTGAGCAGCAATAATTGCTTTCGCGTAAAATTGTCCCAGTTTGCGTAATGAATCTCCGTCATTGAATAAACCCGCATTAAAAAAATATGGAGACATACGCCCAGCTTTGGTTTTGAATTTACCAAAACTCAAGGCATTACGATCAACTGCGAATTCGATAAATGCTTGCCGAAAATCGGACATAATCAATTAATCCCAATAATTTAAAATGCAAATTATAACGCTTAACGTAAATGGCGTGCGTGCGGCTACTAGAAAGGGATTTCTCTCGTGGCTCAAGGCGCAATCCGCTGACTTTGTTTGTGTCCAGGAATTAAAAGCACAATTAGCTGATCTTTCACCTGAGATTCTTGCGCCTGATGGTTATCATGGATATTTCCATTGTGCTGAAAGAAAAGGTTATAGCGGCGTTGGGATTTATTGTCGCAACAAACCAGACAAGATCATTGAGGGTCTGGGAATCGATGAAATTGATCGGGAAGGCCGCTACATTCAAGCTGATTTTGGAAACTTAAGTATTATTTCCATCTACCTGCCCTCCGGTTCCAGTGGTGATCATCGGCAGGCTTCAAAAGTCTTTTTTATGGATAAATTCTTTCCAAAATTAAACAAAATGATCGCTAGTGGCCGGGATATTATTTTTTGTGGTGACTGGAATATTGCTCATAACCAGATTGATCTGAAGAATTGGCGTGCCAATCAAAAAAACTCCGGTTTCTTGCCAGAAGAGCGTGCTTGGTTAACCAGTGTTTTTGATGATATTGGTTTTGTCGATGTTTTTCGAAGAATTAATCCTGAGCCTGATCAATACACATGGTGGTCCAACCGAGGCCAGGCCTGGGCAAAAAATGTGGGTTGGCGTATCGATTATCAAATAGCCACACCTACAATTGCTGGTAGTGCACATAGTGCTTCTATTTATAAAGATGAACGTTTCTCCGATCATGCGCCGCTAATCATTAACTATGATAATGATTGGCCCTGAAAATCTTGGCTGTGAATTTTGAATAACAGGTAACTTAGCAAATAGGCAGGATTTATAGGCGACTATGAAACTTACTTTCTGGGTAAGTAGCACTATGATGTTTTTAACACACCGTTCTTTATTTTCGGTCATGTTGCAATGTGTTGTCAGGAATGTTGGACAGCCGTGCATGCTATACATTCAACAACAATTTTTGAGCTGATGAATTCAACAGTAATCGCTGACTGGCTAGGTGCTCTTAAAATATACTCGCATCCACGGGTGCTGGGTATGCTGTCACTGGGTTTCTCTGCCGGATTACCTCTGCTATTGATATTGGGAACATTATCATTTTGGCTGCGTGAAGCCGGGATAGATCGCACAACAATTGGTCACCTGAGCTGGATTGGTCTGGCATACAGTGTAAAGTGGCTTTGGTCACCGTTGGTTGATCGCTTATCCCTGCCACTGTTAACTCGCTTATTGGGTCGCCGACGTGCCTGGTTATTGTTATCACAAATTGTGATTGCGATTGCATTGGTTGGCATGGCCAATACCGATCCCGTGTTAAATTTAACCCATATGGTCTATTTTGCTTTGGCTGTGGCGTTTGCGTCAGCCACTCAGGATATCGCTTTAGATGCATATCGAATTGAAGCAGTGGCGTTGGAACTTCAAGGTGCCATGGCGGCTACTTACCAAGCGGGTTACCGTTTGGCCATGATTATGGCTTCAGCAGGCGTTCTATGGATTGCCGCAGCCGTTGACCCGTCAGCTGCGACTTATGAACATTCTCCCTGGCGTTTTGCATATTTAATCATGGCTGCCAGCATGAGTGTTGGCATTATCACAACATTGATTATTCGTGAACCGGATGTTCCCTACAGTAAGTTAATCTCAGAAAACGAACAATATGCGCAACAAATCATTGCAAAGTGGAATCTCAATGAGCGCCTCACTGAAATATTGGTTTGGTTATATAGCGCACTGATTGCACCATTTCGAGACTTTATCGTACGTCATGGCAAGCAAGCGTTACTGATTTTGTCTCTCATTGCGCTTTATCGCATCTCAGATGTTGTTATGGGTGTCATGAGTAACCCATTTTACGTTGATATGGGTTATAGCAAGGATGAAGTCGCGACTGTTTCGAAGGTGTATGGCGTTCTTATGACAATTGTAGGTGCGGCCATTGGCGGTGTGTTGACCTTAAAGATCGGCATTATGCGTACGTTGTTCCTGGGTGCTGTGTTGTCTGCGGCAACCAACCTGTTGTTTGTTTGGTTAGCTGGTCGTGGGCATGATGTCAGCGGACTGGTTTTTACGATCTCAGCAGACAATCTCTCAGCTGGTATTGCTTCCTGTGCCTTCATTGCCTATTTATCCGGCTTAACGAATTCAGCCTACTCCGCCACACAATATGCGTTATTTAGTTCAGTAATGTTGTTATTACCCAAATTTGTTGCTGGTTTCAGTGGCCAATTTGTTGACGCTTATGGTTATGAGAATTTCTTCATTGCCACTGCAATACTGGGCCTTCCGGTTTTGGTACTGGTTTACCTTGCGGGTCAGGCTAGATTTGTATCACTGGAAAAAGAGAAGTCGGATTATAATTTACGTTTATAAGGATGTAATGGGTTGAAAGCGTGGCTTAATATACTTATTTCATTCATTTAAATTGAGCAGCTGGCTTTATACTTTAAGAGTCATTCAGGGGATTTCCAACTGAACTAAAAGGTGAGCCATGTTTAAAAAATTACTTTATGCTTTTTTTGTCCTGCTTATAGTGAGTAGTAAGAGTTGGGCTTTAGATGTTTTATATTACTCAGTGACAGATGGCAGTGTAAGGGGCGCCGATATTCAGACTGGCAATGAAGTTGCTTCCATACCATCAAGTGCGTTTAAAGGCGCCATTGTTGGTGCCGCCAGAGAAATAGCTGTAGACCCCACTACTCGTCTACTCTGGTACACAGCGACTGATGATGCTGTTCATTCAGTTCATCTTGATACCTTAAACGAAGGCCCTTCAATTGCCAGTGGTAGAATCTCAGGTGCAGGCGTTGGCGGTGACCGGCATTTGTATATTGATTATTCACGCCGTCATTTGTTAGTCACCACAACCAGCGGGGATATCCAAAGGTTTGATCTTGCGACACAAGCTGACCTAAGTCCTATTCCTGCAACATTCTTTACGGATGGTAATGTTGGTATCTTCCGTCATCTGGCCAGTGATATC
>JAHZIU010000130.1 GCA_022601315.1 Betaproteobacteria bacterium | reverse complement strand
TGAAATTTAGAGACGTAGAGACGCTCTCTAATAAAAATCAGGGTTAGTCTCTACGCAATTAAATTTACATTTTAGCTAATACACCTGCAACGGTTTCTCCCATTAACGAAGGTGTAGGGCAAATTGTTACACCCAGTTCTTTTAATGTCGCTACTTTTTCAGCGGCGCTTTCTCCGGCAGATGAGATGATCGCGCCGGCATGTCCCATGCGTCGGCCTTCTGGTGCAGTCAAGCCGGCAATATAAGCAACCAGTGGTTTGGACATATTTTCTTTAAAGAATCGTCCTGCTTCAACTTCCATTGGACCGCCGATTTCACCAATCATGACCGCAACTTTTGTTTCAGGATCCTGCTCCAGTTTTTCTAAAACATCGCGGTGTGAGCTGCCGATAATCGGGTCGCCACCAATACCAACGGAGGTTGTAATACCGATACCCAATAGGCGCATTTGATCTGCAGCTTCATAGCCTAGTGTGCCTGAACGTCCAACCACTCCAACGTTTCCGCGCACATAAATATGTCCGGGCATAATGCCGAGCATTGAACGTCCGGGACTGATTGTGCCGGAGCAATTTGGTCCGGTTAACATCATGCGTTCATTCTTTGGGAAACGACGTAAAAAGTTTTTGACGGTCATCATGTCCTGGGTTGGAATACCGTCTGTAATGGACACACAGTATTTGATGCCAGCATCGGCTGCTTCCATAAGTGAGTCTGCGGCAAATGCCGGTGGTACAAAAACAATACTGGCTTCCGCACCGGCTTGTTGAACCGCTTCTTTTACGGTGTTAAAAACGGGTAAGCCTAAATGGGTTTGTCCGCCCTTGCCGGGTGTTACACCACCCACCACATTGGAACCATAATCAATCATTTCCTGTGCATGAAAGGTGCCAATTTTCCCAGTAAAACCTTGAACAATAATGCGTGTATTTTCGTTTATTAATATCGCCACTTTGTGCTCCCTAACCTTCTTCTTGTGCAACTACTTGATTACGTGCTTGTACGACTTTCTCTGCTGCATCTGCCAGTGTGTCTGCCGTGATAATAGGTAACCCACTGTCGGCAATAATACGGCGGCCTTCTTCTACATTGGTGCCTGATAAGCGAACCACCAATGGGACCTTCATATCGATGTTTCTTACGGCTTGCACAACGCCTTCAGCGATCCAGTCGCAGCGATTAATACCAGCAAAGATGTTAACCAGCATAGCTTTGATGCCTTGATCAGCCAACACCAGGCGGAACGCCTTTTCAGTTCGTTCAGCAGAAGCACCACCACCGACATCCAGGAAATTAGCAGGCTCACCGCCAGCCAGTTTAATCATATCCATAGTAGCCATGGCCAAACCTGCACCATTGATCATGCAACCGATATCACCATCGAGTCCGACATAGCTCAAACTTGATTCAGCGGCGGCAACTTCACGCGAATCGACTTGAGAGTTATCGCGTAACTCAGAAATTTTATGGCGACGATATAACGCATTTTCATCAAATGCCATTTTTGCATCTAATGCCATGATTTCGTTTTTTGCGGTCACCACTAATGGATTAATTTCCAGTATGTTGGCATCCAAATCACGTAAGGCGCGATAGCACCCTTTAATCGTTTTTACAGCATGGTTTAATTGAGAGGTATCGATGCCTAACGCAAAGGCCATTTTACGTGCTTGAAAATCCTGCAAGCCGACAGCCGGTTCAATATATATTTTGATGATGGCGTCCGGATTGGTTTCAGCCAATGTTTCAATATCCATCCCGCCATCTGCAGAGCCGACCATAATGACGCGTTCGGTGCTTCTGTCAATAAGGAATGACAAATACATTTCTTTGGCAATATTAGTGCCTGCTTCAATATATAAGCGAGAACACATTTTTCCGGCAGGGCCTGTTTGATGGGTAACCAGGTTTTTCCCCAATAACTCTTCAGCCGCTACTTCTACTTCACCGTGCGTCTTGCACACTTTGATGCCACCTGCTTTGCCACGAGCACCAGAGTGAATTTGCGCTTTGACAACCCAGACATCACCATCAATTTCACGTGCACGCTGCACTGCCTCTTCAGTGCTGTAGGCTAGTCCACCTTCGGCAATTTTGACGCCAAAATCTGCCAAAATCTCTTTTGCTTGATATTCATGAATATTCAATTAAATTCCCTCATCAATCGTTTAAATTCCAACAATCTTTCAGCATTCAATCAATGATTTGAGTGCTTAAAAGGAAACACTGAATAATTCATGAATCAATGTTTGACGGCTAAAATTACCCATTTCTTTGTTATGAACTTTGATAATAAATCGTTATTATCTATATTTCGTACGTTGATCTGAATAATTTCAATTCATCATTCATATGATTCAGAATTAATTGGTGCTTCCATAAAGAAAAAGGCCGCTAAATGCGGCCTTGATTGTTTATTTTTTTGCAGCAATAGCTTCCGCCACCTTCACCACGTTATTAGCCATTCTCTCTGATGCAGCATCAATTAATCTGCCATCTAATGCCGCAGCGCCTTTACCTTGTGCAGCCGCTTCTTTTAAAGCAGCTAATATTCGCTCAGCCTTTTCAATTTCGGCCGCTGGTGGAGTAAAGACTTCATTAGCTAAAGTAACCTGTGATGGGTGTATTGCCCATTTACCTTCGCAACCTAATGCCGCAGCGCGTTTTGCTGCCAGTTTATAACCGTCTGGATCTTTAATATCACCAAAAGGACCATCAATCGGGCGTAACCCATATGCACGACAAGCAACTGTCATACGACTTATGGCAGAATGCCATTGATCGCCTGGATAATCTGGATTTAAACCACCGATATTCGTAGTTCTAGCGCGATTACTGGCGGCATAGTCGGCGACTCCAAAGTGCAGTGCTTCCAGCCTCCCACATGCGCCATTGCGTGCGATATCTTCAACGTTGGCCATACCCAGAGCTGTTTCAATTAATGCTTCAAGACCGATTTTATTACTTAACCCTTGTTGCATTTCCAATTGGTTCAACATGGCTTCGACCATATAAATATCGGCATAAACACCAGCTTTAGGGACTAAAAGGGTATCAATCTTAGATCCAGCTTGTTCTACCAGGTCTACCACGTCACGCACCATAAATTGCGTATCCAAACCATTAATGCGCACGGACACTGTAATACCATGACCTTTCCAATCCAAGTCATTAATGGCTTGAATAACATTTTTACGTGCTTGTAACTTGTCATCCGGTGCAACAGCATCTTCAAGATCCAGAAAAACAAAGTCCACACCACTTTTTAGTGCTTTTTCGAACATCTCAGGGCTTGAACCTGGAACGGCTAATTCGCAGCGTTGTACCCGTTGAACAGTGGTTTCATATAGCGTGTGACTCATTTTTTCTCCAGAATTAAAAAAATAATTACAGTACACAAGGTGAACATACATCACCTTTCACCGTAATATAAAAATTACGTTTCTATAGGTGATCTCACCTTGTTTAAACTAAATATGAGATTATATCATTCGTTGTGGTGCGGCTTGAGCACTGCAGATGTGTTGATATGTTAAATCGTCAGAATGGTATTATATTTCTCATTTAAATACTAATTAATCAATGCATTATAACTTTTTTTAAGTAACTTATCCAGCAGAATGCTTATCAAATTTTTGCACACGCTGCGGCTGCATCGGATAATTTACGGTATTTAGTCAACCATTCCAGTGGGATAGATGTATTTGGCTCACCCACTTGTTCGGCATTGGCAGCAGCAATTGCGCCTAGCATAATGGCGCGTCCGCAATTATCACCACTGGCACGAATATTGGCTTCTATTGCGTCGGGATAATTGCTCGTATGCTTCATGATGTGGGCTACAATGGGTATTCCCTCAAGTACGTGGCAGGCAGAACCAAAATGCTCTGCCATAGCGACACTATCCAATACTTCTGTTTGCAATGCTTGTTCTACAAGTGGCGCTAATTTTTTTCCCGCTTGGGGCAGTGAATCCGTCAATGCCTGTGTAATGGGTTTACCATTAATTACTTCAAATAAAACGGTTCCAGTATATTTTGCAGCAGCGACTGCAGTATCATTGTGATTTGTCAGGCGTACAACCAGATCGATTTTATCCAGCAATTCCGCCTGTGTACCGGTATGTGTGGCAGTAACCACAGGAATGGTGGCCAGTGCAGCAAATTGATCATCATCAGCACCGGACTGTTCGGGAAAATCATCAGGAATCAGTGGTATTAATGTGTGTAATGTTTTCCGCGTGGGAGAATCAACATAACCAATGTATTCTCCACCCGGCCCAAAATAACCTCTATATTCAGATTGATATTCTATACGCTGAAATTGACCATGCTTAGCATAATGTTTGAGAATAAGCAGGCATGCTTCGCCATAACCTGAGGAATCGCCGGCTATTTTATTTTTATGCGCAAAAAATCCCCTTGCATCTGCGTAGTTGTCATCATCCGGCGGTAAAAATGTTAAGCCTTTGTTTTTTTCTATTTGCGCTATTTTGCTTGGGTCATAAAGCCAATGCAAACCCAGAGACGCAGAGTCAGCGACTAATGCGCCCATTATGGCGGCAATACGAGGTGTAAGCCTAATATTTGAATTCATAATATTGAACCTGAAATTTAATTTTATTGGTTATGATTGATCGTTAACTTATTTCCACTTCGTCTGGTATCCTACGTGCCTCCTCCTCAAGCATGATTGGAATACCATCTTTAATGGCGAATGCCAGTCGATCTGGCTTACAGATTAATTCATTATCGGCTTTTTTATATAAGAGTGGCCCTTTGCAAAGCGGGCATACAAGTATATCGAGAAGTTTAGCGTCCATAATTTTCCTTAATCTTGGTTACTTTTATTTTCATTTTTGATTGATTATTTTATAACTTACTTAAAATATCATCCAACTGATCTAAGTTTACATAGTTGATAACAATATTACCCTGTCCATTTGCTTTGGGTTTGATAACAACTTGTGTGCCGAGTCTTTCCGAAACATTTTCTTGTAAACGTATTAAATCCCGATCAATTTTTTTCACCTTCTTTGTTGCTGGATTCTCAAGCTGATTGACAAGTTTTTCTGTCTCACGAACGGACATTTGTTTGTGCACAATTAAATTGGCAATTTTAATTTGTTGTACAGAAGGAAGTGGCAGTAAAGCACGACCATGCCCCATGTCAATTTCTCCTTGCATCATTAATTCTTGTACTGGAGTAGATAAATTAAGTAGTCGTAGTAAGTTTGAGATTGTACTACGTGAATTGCCTAAAGCTTCGCCTGCAGTTTGATGCGTCATACCAAATTCTTTGATCAGGCGCTGGATACCATGTGCTTCTTCTAGCGGATTTAAGTTCTCCCGTTGGATATTCTCAATTAAAGACATCGCTAATGCGGATTCATCAGGTACTTCGCGAATAATTGTTGGAACCTCTGTAAGCCCGGCAAGCTGAGCTGCCCGCCAGCGTCGTTCCCCGGCAATAATCTCATATTGCCCCGCTTCAATTGGACGGACTAATATGGGCTGCATGACGCCTTGTGCTTTAATTGAATCAGCCAATTGTGTCAGTGCGGTTTGATCCATATTGGTGCGTGGCTGATATTTCCCAGGCTTTAATGCTGAAATTTCAAGGTTTTGCAATGATTCTTCAGGAATGTCGCTGGTTTCGTTACGCGACAACAATGCATCCAGCCCTCTTCCCAATCCCTTTAAGTTTGCCATTTTTTTCCTTTAAACTTAGCTGCGCCAGATATTCAGGCATTTAATAATTCATTGGCTAATGCCAGATAAGCTTGTGCGCCTTTTGAATTTTTATCATGGTATAGCACCGGTATACCAAAGCCAGGTGCTTCTGCCAAGCGCACATTCCGCGGTATGATGGTTCGATAAACTTTATTTCCAAAGTGCTTTTGAAGCTGCTCGGATACCTGCTGGGCAAGAATATTACGGGGATCAAACATGGTACGCAGCAGACCTTCAATGTGCAGTTTTGGGTTAAAGCTTACGCGAACTTTTTTTATTGTGTTTACCAGATCACTGAGTCCTTCTAGCGCATAGTATTCGCATTGCATCGGTATCATGACAGTATGCGCTGCGCAAAGCCCATTAAGTGTGAGCAGATTCAACGCAGGCGGGCAATCAATGATTACATAATCATAGTCGCTGTTCACTTCAGCTAAAGCTGTCTTCAAGCGTGTTTCCCGTTTGTCTAGATCGACCATTTCAACTTCGGCACCAGCCAAATCACGGTTTGCTGGCACTAGATCATATTTGCCTTGCGTAGCGCTAATGCTAACTTCCGGCACGCTTTTATCACCTAATAAAGCATGATAAACAGTGTGTTGTATCGTACGCTTATCAGTGCCACTGCCCATTGTCGCGTTTGCTTGTGGGTCTAGATCGACTAATAAAACGCGTTGTCCGGCGGCTGCAAGGCTCGCAGATAGATTGACACTTGTAGTGGTTTTGCCCACCCCACCCTTTTGATTGGTAATTGCGATAATTTTTGCCAAGCTATCGATTCCTTATATCCAATGTCTTGAAGCCATAAAATATATTCAATTAAGCCGTTTTATCACGATGAGCTGCCTTTTTGCGACAAGGCCAGGTACAGGAATGTTTATTATTTTATCAATAACAAATGGCGTCGCTATTTGTTTAAGCTCCTGGTCAGTGCAATCTGCTTTCATAGCACACCATTTACAGAGATGATCATGAGAATGATTTAAATGTTTTGATAAATCAATAAACGCACCCAGGTTAGAAAAAGCTCTTGTAATAATCGTATTAAATTTTTCACGAGGCTGATATTCCTCGATGCGTTTTGTTACAATCTCAACGTTCTTTAGCCCCATTTCAATCTTAACTTGTTGTAAAAAAGTAGTTTTCTTTGTATTGCTCTCCACCAGAGTAACCGGCCAATCAGGTCTGGCCAAAGCAATAGGAATACCCGGTAACCCAGCACCCGTACCGATGTCAACAATTTGTGGACCGTTGATATGCGGCAATACAGCCAAACTATCCATGATATGCTGAATAAACATTTCATCCAGGTTTCTTATTGCCGTTAAATTATGTATTCGATTCCATTTTTCAATCAACAATAGATACTGCATAACTGATTGCTCGAGGGGCATATCAAGCTTAGGGAAATCATATTCAAGTGCAGACAAATTGTGCGCAATTTCTTTTTCCAGAATCATGCACGTTTAATCTTATTATTAAGACTAAATCCTCGCTTTAGATGAACCAATAATAATGATACTGCCGCTGGCGTCACGCCAGAGATCCTCCCAGCCTGACCAATCGTTTCAGGTCTATGTTCATTTAATTTTTGCTGCACTTCATTCGAAAGACCTTTGACGATCGAGTAGTCAATATCTTTGGGTAGGATGGTTTTATCCTGTTGAGCATGGCGATCTATTTCTTCTTGTTGCCTTAGTATATAGCCCTGATATTTAACATGTATTTCAACCTGTTCCGCCACACGTTGATCGATCGCCGGAGAGCCAGCACCGGGCAGTGTCATCAGTTTTGGGTAGGTTACATTAGGCCGCCGCAGTAATTCATGTAAAGTATATTCTCGTTCGATAGGTTTTCCCAATACGCGTATCGCTTCACTCTCAGGTAATAAACTGGGGATTACGCGAACAGCATCTATTCTTTTCAGTTCATCTTTTATAGCATCTTGCTTGTGCATAAATGCAGCCCAACGTTCATCATCAATTAGTCCAAGTTTTCTTCCTATTTCAGTAAGACGCAAATCGGCATTATCTTCACGTAATTGCAAGCGATATTCTGCGCGACTAGTGAACATGCGATAAGGCTCTGTTACACCGGATGTAACTAGATCATCAACCAAAACGCCAATATAAGCCTCGTTTCGTTGAGGGCACCATGCATCTTTTTCTTGCACCTTTAAAGCTGCATTAATACCAGCCAACAAACCTTGAGCAGCAGCTTCTTCATATCCGGTTGTACCATTAATTTGGCCGGCAAAAAATAAACCATCAATGGTTTTTACTTCCAGAGAGCGTTTTAAATTCCTTGGATCAAAATAATCATACTCAATGGCATAACCCGGTCTTGTGATATGTGCGTTTTCAAGGCCTTTTATAGAACGAATAAGTTTGACTTGTACATCATAAGGTAAACTCGTGGAAATCCCATTAGGATAAATTTCGTTGGTATCCAAGCCTTCAGGTTCAAGAAATATAGAATGTGATTCTCTTGCAGAGAATCGTACGACCTTATCTTCAATAGAAGGACAATACCGGGGGCC
>JAHZIU010000129.1 GCA_022601315.1 Betaproteobacteria bacterium | reverse complement strand
CGCTTCTGTGGCATCTTGATACAGACTTTGAGCTCTGTCAGGTTGCGTATTCATTGCCTGCAAGTAGGTTGTATCACCAAGATCTGAAAGTATTAAGAAACCTTGCGCAAGATTTTTTGCTAGAATTTCCGGCGCATGTACGCCTGCTTTAGATAAAATATCTGCCACTTGGATGAATGATGTACAATCTTCATGTTGTGGTGGCGCATCCATAACAATCAATGTCTGATCATCAACAGTCAACCGAAAATAACGCCTAAAACTGGCATCTGCAGAAGCAGGGTGCAGTGTAAATGACTTTTTTGGAAAAAGTGTTTTAACCCAACACTCAAGCAACTCTAAGCGGTCCATACTCATAATAAGATCATTCAATAATTGTCAGTGAAGTTATATAAATACCGCTGATTAACTCAGAAAAGTGGAACCTTAATCAATAACAGTGGATAATTAGTATTATCAAACTGATATATTCAGAATGTTTGATATAACGGCAATAATGCAATTTTATCACTTGGAAGCTGTCCGAGAATAGTATTCATAGTAAAGGGAAGCAAAGAGAAGAAATTTGGAACGTTTTTTGATCATTTTTCTCATGCAGATTTGACTGCGCTTTTCCACTTTTTCCGCTAAGATTATTTGATTTTGACAGAAGCCTGATACGCCACAATGATGACTGACTGAACTACGATTAAGGAGAAAAAAAGATGCTTAACAAAAATGTAATAGACGAAATCAATTCGAAAGTCAGTGACATACTCCAAAACAGTCCCGCAAAAGACATCGAAAAAAATGTAAAGGTTTTGTTATCGGGTGCATTTACACGTTTGGATTTAGTGACGCGTGATGAATTTGATGTTCAACAAGAAGTATTACAACGAACTAGAGAAAAATTGATCATTCTTGAAGGTAAAGTTGCAGAACTGGAAGACAAACTAGGTCTAACAGAGGCCCAAACACCTGATGTTGAAGTAACAGGGCAAACAAAAGAAACATAGAATGAAAGAAAATGTTCGGTACAAATTTTTCTTATGATTCACCGCATAATGAAAATTTGTACCGCACCATGGGATAGACACTATGCCCATACACATATGGTGTTGAATGTCGCTTGCCGTTCTATATAGTCGCGCACTTGCAGGCATGCAGGCACCACTGGTTACTGTGGAAACCCACATTGCCAATGGTCTGCCCAGCTTTACCATTGTTGGTTTACCTGAAACAGAAGTGAAAGAAAGCAAAGACCGCGTCAGAGCTGCACTGCAAAATGCGCAATTTAAAATTCCCGCCCAACGCATTACCATTAACCTTGCACCCGCTGATCTGCCAAAAGAAAGCGGACGATTCGACCTGCCCATAGCGCTCGGAATTTTAGCTGCTACCGGCCAAATCCCCATGGATAAACTGGATCAATACGAATGGGCCGGTGAACTGGCTTTAACCGGAGAATTACGTCCAGTCCACGGTGCACTCGCCATGACTTACAGCGCATCGAAATCAGGGCGCAGTTTTGTCCTCCCGCAACAAAATGCAGCAGAAGCGGCACTGGTCAAAGATGCCACAATTTATGCCGCGCAATCTTTGTTACAGATTTGCGCACATCTTTCTGGGCACGAGCCGCTACAAATTTACGACAACCCACCTGATACTAACTCGAAAAATAGCATATCTGACTATCCGGACATGCAAGACGTTAGGGGGCAGGCACATACAAAAAGAGCTTTGGAAATTGCCGCAGCCGGTGCACACAGTGTGTTAATGATTGGGCCGCCCGGCACCGGAAAATCAATGCTTGCCGCACGCTTCCCTGGTATTTTACCGCCCATGACTGAAACAGAAGCCTTAGAATCCGCAGCCATGCAATCGCTCAGTTATGGACAATTTAATATTGCCAACTGGAAACGCAGACCCTACCGCTCACCGCATCATACAGCCTCAGGTGTTGCACTGGTTGGCGGCGGCAGCAACCCGCGTCCAGGAGAAATTTCCTTGGCCATGCATGGCGTATTATTTCTCGATGAACTGGCGGAATTTGATCGTAAAGTTCTGGAGGTTCTACGCGAACCTTTAGAATCTGGACATATCACAATATCACGCGCTGCACGGCAAGCGGAATTCCCCGCCCAATTCCAACTGGTTGCAGCAATGAACCCCTGTTCCTGCGGCTATTTGGGACACCCTAATGGGAAGTGTCACTGTACCCCCGACCAGATTAAACGTTACCGGGGGAAAATTTCTGGCCCGTTGCTCGACCGTATTGACATTCAAATTGAAGTGCCGGCAGTTCCCCAAGAAGAGTTGATGCGCCAAAGCTTAACTGGTGAAAAAAGTAGCGTCATAAGACAACGCGTAGAAAAATCACATCAACGACAACTCAAAAGGCAGAGCAAAACCAATAGCCGATTAAGTGTTAAAGAAATAGATCAATTCTGTACACTCGACACTACTAGCGAGAATTTGCTCAAAAATGCTATTCATCGCTTAAATTTGTCCGCTCGCGCGTATCATCGCATCCTGAAAGTTGCGCGAACGATTGCGGATCTATCAGGTGTTGAGAAAATCAATAACCAACATATTGCAGAAGCGATTCAGTATCGCAGG
>JAHZIU010000128.1 GCA_022601315.1 Betaproteobacteria bacterium | reverse complement strand
GCTGTGTTAAGAAAGCAGGGTGCGCTAATTGGTAATAATGATCTTTTAATCGCTGCGCATGCGCGGTGTTTAAATGCTGTATTGGTCACAAATAATGAGCGGGAATTTAATCGTGTGCCAGATTTATCGGTAGAAAATTGGTTGTTAGATTAGTGGCTTGTAATATGACCCTACAAATCCATTAAGCTGCTAATAGAAAGTCGGCAGTCTCAGATACGAATAAAATATTTACGACACTTGGTTGGAGTTTTCCCAACGATTGGCTAATCGTACTTCAAAGCAGGTTCCACCGCCTTGTCGTGGGTGGCAGGTTACACTGCCATGATGTTGTTCAGCAATTTGCTTCACTAACGATAAGCCAAGGCCGGCGCCACCATGTGCCCCTTCCGAAATGTAGGATGGGCGATAAAACGCGTCAAAAATATGTTTGCGTTCCGACTCAGGAACGCCATGACCGCGATCACAAGCGGTTAGAATGGTTATTTGATCTTGTTGTTTAACAGAGAATTCAGAGGATGTGCCACCGCCGTAACGTTGCGCATTTTCTAATAAATTGCGGATCAGGCGGCGTAATAAATAGGCATCTCCTTCCAGTATGGCAGGTTCACCGCTGATATTAACTTGATAATGTATGGCTTCTTCCGCCAGCAGGCCCAATAGATCAACTGTTTCAATATGATGTAATTGATCAATCGTATCCAGTTTACTGGCGAGCAGGACTTCATCGATCAAATCATCGAGTTCCTGAATATTTTGTGTCAGTTCACGTTCCAGCTCTGGTTTCGGATTCTGCATAAACAGATCAAGCGCCATTTGCATACGAGTCAGTGGTGTTCGTAGTTCATGTGATGCGGTAGCAAGCAGGTTTTTCTGGGCTTGAACAAGTTGCTCTATGCGCTCGGCCGCATGATTAAATCGCTTGGCCAATTGCGCGATTTCATCCTTGCCTTCTACAGCGACACGCGCACCCATGTCCCCTTCACCCAGGCGATCAACTGCTGTTTGTAGACGTTCCAGGCGCCCGGTTAAACGTTTGGCGAGTAAGTAAATGCCCAGTGAAAAAATTATAAAAGCTGAAAACAACATCAATAGTGGAAAAAATGAGTGTTCATGGTGCTTACGAGCGATGATCAGCGATCGTCCATCCGGCAGGTGTAGGTATATCATCGGGTTAATGCCGCGGCTAAACTGGCGGCCACTGATACGTCTTTTTTGTGGCAGCGGCAGCGGTTCGTCGCTGGAAACGATATGTTGGTTCTGTGCATCGTAAAGTGTCAAACGTAGACTTAAGTCAGTTGCCAGCGCGTCAATTTTTTGTTGCTGCACGGTAAGCGACGCATCAATTGGGGGCACTGCTTTGGCTGCCAATTTACTGAATGTTTCATAAATCCGCTTGTCTTTGGGATTTTGATCAAATAACCACCAGGACAACGGCGCCAATATGGCAACCACAGCCATAATGAGCAAGAAAGCCAAATAGATTTTAATATAGAGGTGGCGCATTATCCAAAAATCCTCAGTTGGATGGTGTTTAGAGTGCATTGTTGTTTATTTTTGGCCAGGCGCAGTGAGGCGTAATAACGAGTTATTACAACGAATTGCAACGCAGCGAAAAGTAAAGAACAGTGTGCTATAAGCATCATAGCGTGATATACCTTTAGGATGAGTGCAATTGTATAAAATACTTTTTACTTTTCAAAAGATTAGTCATTGCTAAAGCGATCAATTGAGGATTTTAGGATTAAGAATGGTATTTAGTGGATTAATCGAGATTCTACGGACTATGTCAAATTACGCCTGTAACTTTGAAAAAACATAACCAATACCGCGTATTGTTAAAATCCGTTTTGGTTTCTTCGGATTATCTTCAATTTGTGCACGGATGCGTGAAATATGAACATCAATGCTACGATCAAATGCATCCAATTCATGGCCGCCCAGCACAGCCATCAGCGCGTCACGACTCATGACACGACCGGCATGCTTGGCCAATGTATGCAAAATATCAAATTGGTAAGCGGTCAGATCAAGCGGTGCGCCATTCAAGCGTGCCACGCGCTCTTCATCAGAGATTTCCAGTTTTCCGAATGTTAATGCAGAAGCGGGTTGCGACGGATCATTGCGTCCACGGCGCAGTATCGCCTTGACACGAGCCAGCAGTTCGCGCGGATTAAACGGTTTGGGCAGATAATCATCAGCGCCAATTTCCAGGCCTACAATCCGATCGGTTTCTTCACCTTTGGCGGTCAACATAATAATTGGAATGTTGGAAAAAGTACGCACCTCACGGCAAATGTCAAAACCATCTCTATCGGGCAGCATCACGTCAAGTAGCAACGCATCAAAAGTACCTGTTCTGAGTTCTTTTAAACCTGTTGCACCGGTATGGTAAGTATGTAATGTGATACCAGAAAGAGAAAAAAATTCTTTTAGCATCGCGGCCTGACGCACATCATCTTCGATCAATAATAATTGTTTCATAGTTAATCGTTAGATTTTTAGAGCGATGGTTGTTTTGTATGAAGAGTTATAGATTGTCACCGATTTTTCAATCGGCGACAATTAAGTTTTCACTAACTTGAAGGTTTGTCCTTATTCCAGCGACTAAAACGCTTCTCCATTTTTTCAACCAGGATCTTACGTTGTTCTTGCGTTAATATGTCAGCAATATCAGCAGTCATGTTAATGAATATTGTTGAATGTTTTTCCATGTTGTTCAAATGTTGCTCACGTAGCGATGCTAAGGCAACACGATCAATGGTAGGTGCTTGCAAAAGTACTGCGATCTCTTTACGTAAGTCGCCTTTGCTGCCACGCATGTTTTGCAATGAAGGTTTATAGTGGTCTATAACAGCCTTTGTTTGCGTGATTTGCTCGTCGCTGGCATCAACTTTGTCAAGCATGCGATCTACAAAACGTTCACTGAAAACCGCTGCACCATGTTTTCCTGGGGGGCCATAGTGTGCGCTTAAACCGCCAGCGATAAGAATAAGGCCAAATATAGTGGTGAGTGTAATTGCCACAATTTTCCAACGTGTGCAATTTTTTCTCACTGGCTGCGGTGTATTATTAGGTTCAGTATTATCCATAATGAGATTTCCTTGTTAAATTTTAAAGGTATCCTTTCGGTTTTTAAGTTCCAGCAATTACTGAAGCAAGGTCAATTATGCGTCGCGCTTGTTGCTACTTTTTGTGTGTAATGTAAAGTTTTGTAAAGCAAGGAGACTGTTTCAGTGCCCTTATTGTGTACTGGGCTCTTGTTGACTTTTATTACTGGGTAGGTAAAATATTTTCAGTCTTGTGGTACTGGATTTAGCTCACATGACATCACAAAGCACAGGGAAACTAGGGTTCCGGCCTTTTATACAGGCGTCTGGTCCGAGAGTTTCCGGTCTCGTCGTATCGTTTTAACGAGGCTCCACGGAGGGATAAAAGCCCGGGAGATTAGAATGTGAATTTATACATTTATTCTCGGCGCTAATAATACTAGCCCGTTGAGCAAAGGAAGCCTCGTTATGTCAATATCATCGCAACAAAAAACATTACCGTCTGATAGTGATCGCGCCCTGCCTGATCAACTTCATCGCAGCATGGGGGTTTGGCACAACTTTACGCTTGGTTTCGCGGTTGTCTCGCCGGTCGTCGGGCTGTATGCCATTATTGGGGTACAAACCGAGGTGACGGGCGGTGGCTGGTTTGCTGCATTGGCGATTTGTTTGGTCATGCAATTGTTGGTAGCAACCGTGTATGCGGAACTGTCTTCACAGTTTCCCATTGCCGGTGGTGCGTATAAATGGTCGCGTCAGTTGGGTGGCGTTATTGCCGGTCAGTACGCCGGGGTCATTTATGTCAGTTCAACCATTGCCATGTTGACTACCACGGCTTATACCGGTGGCATCTGGCTGGGATCTTTTTGGGGTTCGTCAGTTGATAGTGGCGGCATGATGGTGTTTTGGGGCGCAGTTTTTTTGTTGATATGTATGTTGCTGAACCTTGCCCATGTGAATGTTTTTAAGTCGACCATCGCACTGGGTGTTTACGCAGAGATCATTGGGTCGTTTGGTATTGCGTTACTGTTATTTTTATTCTTTCGACAGCATTCTTTTTCCGAATTGTTTCAGCATCTGGGTACCGGAACTGCACCCACCGAGATGGCGGCTTTTATGACAGCGCTTGCTATTGCAGGTTGGGCATTTATTGGTTTTGACGCGTGCTCAACTACTGCGGAGGAAACACACCAACCCAGGCGCATGGTACCGCGTGCAATTTTTCTTGCGTTGAGTGCGGTAGGGGCCGTTGTGCTGTTCAATTCTGCT
>JAHZIU010000127.1 GCA_022601315.1 Betaproteobacteria bacterium | reverse complement strand
GCAGCAAAATGTTAAGGCAGACACGAAAGATAAATCATCCAAGGCTAAAACACCTGGAAATGCAAAAGCTGCTGCATCCAGTGAAACATCATCAATACGTGTCAGTATTGAGAAGGTTGATCAGATGATTAACCTAGTTGGCGAATTGGTGATTACCCAGGCAATGCTCGCTCAAACGGCTTCACAAGTTGACCCTGTGATTTATGAAAAACTTCACAGTGGTATGGGCCAATTAGAGCGGAATACTCGTGATTTGCAAGAATCAGTTATGTCAATCCGTATGATGCCGATTAGCTTTGTGTTTAGCAGATATCCTCGGGTTGTGCGTGATCTTGCTTCAAAATTAAATAAGCATGTTGAACTGAAAACAGTAGGTGAAGGTACAGAGTTAGATAAGAGTTTAATTGAGAAGATTGCTGATCCATTAACTCACCTGGTACGTAATAGCTTGGATCATGGTGTTGAAATACCTGAAAAACGTATTGCAGCAGGTAAGCCAGCACAAGGAACAATTACGCTGAGTGCGTTTCATCAAGGTGGCAGTATTGTTATCGAAGTTAGCGATGATGGTGCCGGTTTAAATCGAGACAAAATTCTGGGTAAAGCTGAAGAACGTGGCATATCCGTAAACCAAAATATGTCTGATCAAGAAGTTTGGATGTTGATCTTTGAAGCTGGATTCTCAACAGCAGACGTAGTGACGGACGTATCTGGTCGTGGTGTTGGTATGGATGTAGTTAAACGTAATATTCAAGGTATGGGTGGGCGTATAGAGATTGACTCTGTATATGGTGTTGGAACACGTATTTCAATTCGCTTGCCATTAACGCTGGCCATTCTCGATGGACTATCCGTCACAGTGGGTGACCAAATGTTCATCGTGCCACTGACGTATATTATGGAATCGCTGCAACCGGTTGCTGAAGATGTTAAGACAGTGAGTGGACATGGGCGTGTGGTGCAGGTTCGTGGAGAATATCTGCCGATCATCGCATTACATGAAGTCTTTAATTTAAGTCCAAATGTAACTGAAATTCACAAAGGAATTTTAGTGATTCTTGAAACTGATGGTCGTAAAGCAGCAATGTTTGTTGATGATTTGGTGGGCCAGCATCAAGTGGTGATTAAGAGTCTTGAGAGTAACTATCGTAGGGTAAAAGGTGTGTCAGGAGCCACTATCATGGGCGATGGCAAAGTAGCACTTATTCTTGATGCGGCAATGCTCGTAATGTCTTCACAGCATGAATCTGTGTAAATACACAAAGTAAACTCAAATAAAACATAGTCTGTTTTCAAAATTTATACATAAGGAGGGTGTGTTATGTCACAGGATCAGGCAGAAGCGATTTCTGAATCATCTGATAATGAAGTGATAGGCCAATCAACAAACGAATTCCTAACATTCCGTCTTGGCGGGGAAGAATATGGAATGGATATTCTGAAGGTGCAGGAACTTAGGGGTTATGAAGCCATTACGCAAATTGCCAATGCGCCTGAGTTTATCAAAGGAGTTGTTAATCTGCGTGGCATTATTGTTCCCATCGTCGATATGAGAATCAAATTCCAGTTGGGAGATGTTACATATGACCAATTCACTGTGGTTATTATTTTAAATGTTGTAGGTCGAGTCATGGGTGTTGTCGTTGATGGTGTGTCGGATGTGCTTAGTTTAACTCAGGATCAGATGCGGCCAACGCCAGAATTTGGGTCTGTCATTGATACCGAATATATTATGGGGTTGGGTACTGTGGATGAACGAATGTTGATATTAGTGGATATCGAGAAGCTTATGGGTAGTACAGATATGGGTTTGATTGACCAGGTTGTTAGTTAAAGATTGTTCTATTGGGTGGCTAAATAAGGAGATTTCGAATGTTTAATAACATGACAATAAAGTCAAGATTGGTTTTTGTAATTGGTTTTCTTTCAGTATTACTGATTGGTATTGGTGGTTTGGGCATATACGGTATGAATAATTCCAATGCTGGCTTGAAGACTGTTTATGAAGATCGAACAGTACCGCTTGCAGACTTAGCGGTAATCAGTGATCGGTGGCAAAATATACGTTTGAATGCGGTGACTGCAGCAAATTTTAATGATATTGCCCATGCACAAGATCGTACAGCTGATTCAGCCAAACTTGATGCGGACATTTTGAAAATCTGGACGCAATATATGACAACCTATTTGACGCCAGAAGAAGCTGCATTAGCAGATACATATAGTACGAATGTGGCTACATATATAACATCCCGAGATCGTACCATGCGGCACGCCGTTAATGGTGATTTTGAGGCTGCAAGGGAAAATGCTGTTAATGCTGCTGGACCAAAGTTTGCTACTTTAAATAATAGTTTGTTCGAGTTGATTAATTTGCAATCACGTGTTGCAAGTGAAGAATATGCGAGTGCACAAAGTAGTTATCAAAACATTTTTATGATTTCCTCTGTTGCAATCACGCTAGGTGTGCTTATGGCAATTGTTTGTGGCTTTTTATTGGTGCGGGCCATTGTCAATCCACTGAATGAGGCAGTAGCAGTAGCTAATGCGGTAGCATCCGGTGATCTAACCAGTCGTATTGATGCAAATTCAACCAATGAAACAGGAAAATTGTTACACGCACTAAAACAGATGAACGATAACCTGGTTGATCTAGTAGGTAAAGTCCGTATAGGTACGGATTCCATTACGACAGCTTCCGGTGAAATCGCACATGGTAATTCAGACTTGAGTCAGCGTACAGAAGAGCAAGCATCCAGTCTGGAAGAAACTGCGTCATCTATGGAAGAATTGACTTCTACCGTAAAACAGAATGCTGATAATGCCCGTCAAGCCAATCAGTTGGCTGCCGGTGCATCAGAAGTCGCTGTAAAAGGTGGGACTGTGGTTGGTCAGGTAGTGGAAACAATGAGCTCAATCAATGAAAGCTCTAAGAAGATTGTCGATATTATCAGCGTAATTGATGGCATTGCATTTCAGACCAATATTCTGGCATTAAATGCAGCGGTCGAAGCAGCGCGAGCAGGTGAACAAGGACGTGGGTTTGCAGTGGTGGCAACTGAAGTGCGTACGTTGGCACAACGTTCAGCTGCCGCGGCCAAAGAGATTAAGGAATTAATCAGTGATTCTGTAAACAAAGTTGAAGATGGTACACGATTAGTTGATGAAGCAGGTTCCACCATGGATGAGATTGTAAGCTCTGTTAAGCGTGTAACAGACATCATGGCTGAGATTTCAGCGGCATCTCAAGAGCAAAGTTCAGGCATTGAGCAAGTCAATCAGGCCATAACGCAGATGGATGATGTAACGCAACAAAATGCTGCGTTGGTGGAAGAAGCTACTGCTGCGGCAGAGTCTATGCAAGATCAAGCACAAACTCTAACGCAAGCGGTTACGGTATTCAAGTTGACGGGTGGTATGGCTCCTTCACCAGTTAAGAGGAGTAACCGTTCAACAACAGCAGTGGCTAAGTTACCAAATCGTGGTACGGCAAAAAAATCTGATGCAGTAGCTGATGTGGAGCCTGTCGTTGAAGCCAAGCCACGCAAGGTAGCATCAGGTGGTGGTGATTGGGAAGAATTCTAAAGAAGAAACCGCCGATTAATTTTTGACTTCATGAGACCTGAATAAATTATCTCATATTTATCAGTTCTAAATTAATTGGCGTTATTTGAAAGTTACGGAATAACCCATAGAAATAATAAATTTGAATTTCTACAAGAAATGCAATGCTTTGTTCGATTTTGTAATGTTGAAAGTGAGTATAAATCATTTGTTGTAGTTTGCAGCTGGTACGCTACTATTTTAGATAGAGTATTTTCGTATCATTGAAAATAGTGGTCTGCAAATTTACTGAGATGTGTGAGAGGAGATAATTAGAGATCTGTTGATTTTT
>JAHZIU010000126.1 GCA_022601315.1 Betaproteobacteria bacterium | reverse complement strand
GCATTATGCATTGTTAGATAAATTGGTCAAGGTCATTATCCTGGTGTTATCAATCACTTCCGTTGCCGCCGTTATTATGCTGTTGTTTGATAATCCGGGACATTATGAGTCGGCAACTGTTTTTTTCTCATTTTCAGAAACCGCCCACTTGGTCTTTCTGGTTGCATTTCTTGGCTGGATGCCCGCGCCTATGGATATTTCTGTATGGCATTCTATTTGGTCGGAAAGCAAAAACGAAAGTGAAAGTCAGGTTGCCAGTATGAAAGCCGCCTTATTTGATTTCAGAGTGGGGTTTTTTGGCACCGCCTTGCTTGCTATATGTTTTCTATCATTAGGCGCTTTAGTCATGTATGGCAGTGGCGAATCATTTGAAGTAGGCGGCGCAGCATTTGCAGGACAATTAATAGGGATGTATCAACAGGCGCTTGGCGATTGGGCTTTTCCTATTGTTGCCATTGCGGCACTTACAACCATGTTTAGTACCACTCTGACGCTACTGGATGCCTTCCCGCGTACCATTGGTATATCACTTGAATTAATTTTTCCAAAACAAATTCAGCATCACAACAACGAAAAAACCTATTTAATCTGGCTGTTGATTACAATTACCGGCACATTGACCATCTTGTTCTTTTTTCTACCATCCATGACGGCAATGGTACAAGTTGCCACCATTGTTGCTTTTGTCTCTGCACCCATACTGGCAATATTAAATGCTCTGGCGATGTTTGATAAAGATATTCCCAAGCAGTATCGTCCCGGAAAATTGGTATTGATCTGGTGTATATTGGGCTTAACAGCTTTGATTGCCTGCTCGATCAGTTATTTATTTTTGATTTGATTTTCATCCATACTGCCAATATCCATTAAGCCCTGTCAGGAGAAACCGGCTATTTCAAAAAACTGGAAAACGATTGCATCCCTTGTACCTTATCTTTGGGAGTTTAAGGGCAGAGTCATACTGGCTTTGTCGCTATTAATTCTGGCCAAGCTTGCCAGCGTATCCGTACCATTGGCCTTAAAAGAAATCGTTGACGAGCTGGATCAACCCCGTGCAATGCTTGTTCTACCCGTTTTCTTTATCATCGGCTACGGTTTATTGCGTTTGTGCAGCACTTTGTTCGGAGAATTACGCGACGCAGTTTTTGCCAAAGTTACACAGCGCGCTATTCGACGAATAGCCAATAAAGTGTTTTCCCATTTACACACACTATCGTTGCGTTTTCATCTGGAACGGCAAACCGGTGGCGTATCGCGTGATATTGAGCGTGGCTCACGTGGCATTTCATTCCTGATGAATTTCATGCTGTTCAATATCCTGCCGACGTTACTGGAAATTGGTTTGGTCATGGCGATTCTTATCAGCAAATATGACATCTGGTTCTCAATTATTATTTTTCTCACCTTGTTGGCATACATCACACTCACACTGGTTGTAACTGAGTGGCGTATGATTTTCCGGCGCACCATGAATACGATGGACTCCAAAGCTAATACTCAGGCAGTTGACAGTCTATTAAATTATGAAACGGTGAAGTATTTCGGTAATGAGGCCTGGGAGGCACGACGTTATGATGAACATCTGCAATCGTGGGAAAAAGCTGCTGTACGTAATCAAATATCACTGGCTTCACTAAATTCCGGTCAAAGTTTCATTATCGCCATTGGTGTCACACTTTTGATGTGGTTAGCTTCCGAGAAAGTTATTGAAGGCAGCATGTCATTAGGCGATTTGGTGCTGGTGAATGCTTTTCTGCTGCAATTGTATATGCCATTGCATTTTCTGGGTTTTGTCTATCGCGAGATCAGACACTCATTGACTGATATGGAGCGCATGTTTTCATTATTGAATGAAAATAAAGAAATTCAAGATAACCCCGATGCACAAACGCTGAACGCTCAGCATGCAACCATTCGTTTTGAACAGGTCAATTTCAGCTACGAGGCCAATCGCCAGATATTGTTCGACGTCAGCTTTGACATCCCTACCGGAAAGCACATCGCTGTGGTTGGTCAAAGCGGTTCGGGCAAGTCCACTTTAGCACGTTTATTATTTCGTTTTTATGACGTGCAAACAGGACGCATTCTAATCAACGATCAGGATATCCGTGATGTTACCCAACAAAGCTTACGTGCGAACATGGGCATCGTGCCTCAAGACACGGTGTTATTTAACGACAGTATTTACTACAACATCGCCTATGGGCGCCCGGATGCCTCCCCGGAAGAAGTTTTCACCGCGGCAAAATCAGCACATATTCATGACTTCATTGAGCATCTGCCGGAAAAATATGAAACGGTAGTCGGTGAGCGTGGCTTAAAACTTTCCGGTGGTGAAAAACAACGTGTGGCCATTGCCCGCACGATTCTCAAAAACCCAGCGATACTAATTTTCGATGAGGCCACTTCAGCATTGGATTCAAAATCGGAAAAAAACATCCAAGCCGAATTAAAACGCATCGCTACCAATCGTACTACTCTAACAATTGCGCACCGTCTATCCACCATAGCCGATGCAGACCAGATTTTGGTGATGGATCAGGGTCGCATTATCGAATACGGCAATCATCATCAACTTTTAATTATCGATAAGGTATATGCCCGCATGTGGGCGCTTCAACAACAAGAGGAAAACAGTTTATCCATGTAATTAATTCTGATTCAAACACTAATACTTGAATAAACTCTTCATCTATTTATAGTACCAAAATCACCCCACCTTATTTTTTAAATGTTATGCTTACGTAAGAATAAGTAAAAAAGCTTATTCTTATTCTGTACAGGAATCAAAATTGCAACAAATATTTGATTTTCTAAAAGGCTACTATTTCTTTGTGGATACGCAATTTAGTTCCATATAAAATCATGGGCAAGGTATGAGGCTTGTAACAGAATAAGTTTCAACGTGACATAGAACAATATTATAAATTTAGAGGAGATAGTAATGAAATACTCATTTATTGCCGCAATTCTTGTTGCATTTGCATTATCCGCTTGTGGTGACCCAAAACCAGGCCAGTACCCCCCAGGATTTATGGATGAGCGTGAAGGAATGGATGAACTTGACGCCGCCTTACAAGAACAAGCTGAAGCAGCAGCAGCTGAAGAAGCAGCAGCTGAAGAAGAAGAAACTGTTATGGAAACAGTTGAAGAAGCAGTCGAAGATGCAGTTGAAGCTGTAGAAGAAGTCGTAGAAGATGCAATGGATGCTATAGAAGAGGCATATGATGATGCCGCAGAAGCAGTAGAAGAAGCATTAGAAGACGACGAAGAATAATTGATTTTTCCTGCTCAACAATAAGAAATAATGAGCAAGTAATTTCAATAGGTTTTTAGTTGTACTAGCTCAAATCTAAACTGACAGACACCTAAAAAATCGGGTAACTATCAGATCAGGTCTGAGCTAGTACATTTCTGAGATAAACTTACTGTGCACTAATAAGACAATTTGCAGTAATTTTCTTTTGTTGGTTAGTGATATGGAATTTAGCGAACAAGTCAGCACTTAAAGGTTTGCCAAACAGGTATCCCTGAAACATTCTACAGCCCGCAGACATGAGATATTTTAATTCTCCTTCAGTTTCCACGCCTTCAGCAATGACTTTTAAGCCTAAATGTTTGGCCATTGAAATAATCGTTCCAACTATCGCCGTATTATTATCATTGTTGATATCTCTAACGAACGATTGGTCAATTTTTAATACATCAATAGGTAATGTGTTTAAATAGGTGAGCGACGAATAACCGGTTCCAAAATCATCGATAGCAATTCGGATTCCCAATGACTGTAATGCATTCATTTTTTTAACCGTATCATCTACATCTGCAATGACGATACCTTCCGTTAATTCGATCACCAGTCTTTCCGGGTGAACTTCAAACTCCGCCAGAATTTGTTTGACCTGAGAAACAAAATTCGATTGACGGAACTGTTTTGGACTAACATTTACTGCAATTAGTGGTAATTGAAAAAAACTGGTCGACTCCCATTGTTTCAACTGACGACAAGCTTCTCTTAATACCCATTCACCTAGATATATGATTAAGCCGGTTTCCTCTGCAAGTGGAATAAAATCTGCAGGCGAAATCCAACCTTTTGTCGGGTGTTGCCAACGGATCAATGCTTCGGCGCTAATAATAGAATTATGATTATCAAACAGCGGTTGGTAATTGAGTGTAAATTCCTCCCGTTCAATTGCAATCCGCATAGACTCCTCCAGATGGAG
>JAHZIU010000125.1 GCA_022601315.1 Betaproteobacteria bacterium | reverse complement strand
TAATTGGGTGGCATCGGTCAGATCTTCTCGTTTGACTTGCTTGCGCAAATCTTCGAGTAGCAGATTGGTTGCTGTGACGCCCGTATCTGCTGTGAGCAGAATGGTTTCCAGTTCGTCATAGAGTTCTTCATCAATCTTGCCTCCACTGAACAGGCCGGTCAGTTGTTTACCCAAGTTTTGTCGGGTACGAGACAGTCCTAGGCGGAGTTTGCTTGCAAAGCTTGTTGATTCAGGCTTGGTTTCAGGTTCAGATTCAGGTTGTGATTTAGATTCGGATTCAGACGTTAATTCTGATTCGGGGTTGGCGGGCACATTGGTATCGGATTCCGCTGGTTTCTTTTTGGATTTAAAAAAACTAAACATTCTGGTAGGCTCTAATATACATTGGAATTCTCAAACCTCAATTTTATTCTGTTTACTCACATTTAGGTTGGTAAAAATGACAGCTGTTCACCGTATTATTTCTTTTTGTTCCTGGTTATTACTTGTGGTCTTATTTCAGATTTCGTTTGCTGTGCATGCGAATCCACATGAATTTACACTCGATAATGGTCTGAAACTCATTGTAAAAGAAGACCATCGTTCCCCGGTTGTAGTTTCGCAAATTTGGTACAGAGCCGGTAGTATTGATGAGGCGAATGGTGTAACTGGTGTAGCGCATGTATTGGAACATATGATGTTTAAAGGTACTGCAAAAGTGCCTGGAGGCGAATTTTCAAGGAGAATCGCTGCAGCCGGGGGACGCGAGAACGCGTTTACCAGCCGTGATTACACAGGTTATCATCAGCAGTTACATAAACGTAATTTACCGTTGGTTATGGAGCTTGAAGCGGATCGCATGCATAACCTGGTTTTGACAGAAGAAGAATTCTCAAAAGAAATCAAAGTGGTGATGGAAGAACGACGATTGCGCACTGACGATCAGGCACGTTCGTTAGTGTATGAAAAAATGTTGGCGGCAGCATACCAATCACATCCCTACAAGCGTCCAATAATTGGCTGGATGAATGATTTGGAAAATATGACAGTACAGGATACGCAGGAATGGTATGACCGTTGGTATACGCCAAACAATGCTATATTGGTTATCGTGGGTGATGTGGACCCAAAAGAAGTATATGCTTTGGCACAAAAAGAATATGGGCCGATTGAGTCCCGCCCAGTTTTGTCTTTAGCTGAACGTAAACCGCAGACTGAGCCACCACAGCTTGGTATTAAGCGTATTACCGTTAAGGCGCAAGCAGAATTGCCATTTCTTGTTATGGGCTATCATGCACCTGTAATTAGAGATGTGGCCGCTGACTGGGAGCCTTACGCATTAGAAATGCTGGAAGGTGTATTAGATGGCCATGCATCAGCTCGTCTTAATAATGCGCTAGTGCGTGGCAGTCAAATAGCGACTTCTGTGAGTGCCGGTTATGGTGCATCAGCACGTGGTCCCAGTATGTTTTTTCTGAACGGCACACCCAGTGCAGGTCAAACAATCGATGATTTGGAACAAGCGATACGTGGTGAAATTAAGAAAATTGTTGATGAAGGTGTTACGGAAGAAGAATTGGCGCGTGTAAAAGCACAAGTGGTAGCTAGCCAAGTGTATCAGCTTGATTCGGTTTTCTCTCAAGCGATGCAGATTGGTAGGTTGGAAAGTATCGGATTATCTTATCGTGATATTGATACTATACTGGAGAAGCTGCAAGCGGTAACAGCCGAACAAATTCGCGAAGTCACCAAAAAGTACTTTAACGACGACCGCCTGACAGTCGCTGTTCTTGACCCGCAACCCCTGGATCAAAAACGCCAGGTCAAAGAACCAAGCGGGTTGCGACATTGAGTTTCAATATTTGGTAATACCTTCAATTGAATAAATTACTGAAATTAAAAACCAGTTTGTACTAAATTACCATTTACGTCCCTGGTCCATGTTTCTCCGGTGAACGCATCATTGACGACTGTTGCATCGGTTGCAAAGCAATCAGGTACGACCTGATTGGTTGCGGTGCCAACGAAGGTCGTCGTTATCGGTGGGGTGATGGTGATTCCTGGTATGCTGCTGTCGGATAAAGGTCCAAACTGATCCGTCATATCGAAGCAAATATCCGAATTTACGATTTGATTAGCCAATTCTGCAGGTGCATTGATTTCACAAAATTTGCTGTCTGTAATGTTTTCTGCAGCAGATTCAAAAGGATTTGGAATTCCAGGTGTACTTATTTCAATCCCTTTTATTACCAAAGAGGTAACGTTAGTGCTGCTCAATACGGAAATCCCTGTTGCCTGAGGTTGTGGCGGAACACCACAAAAGTTGTTATTTGCAGGATTTGGTACTACGATACATTGACCGTTTGTTGTAATATTAACAACATTACCATTCTGTGTGACGACCAATCCAGCAGGAATATCTGAGGTGTCGCAGCCGGGAACACTGCCATTACCACCGGAGCCTTGTACTTGTGCAAAGAGGCTTGGAACAGTATCAATAAACGTTGGATTATCTGAGCCAAAGGAACCTCCTAGCACGAACACCTCGTTATTTTTTGCGCCAACATAAATTCCAGTCGATGGATAAAATCTGAATGCCCAAGGATCAATCATTTGTGTGGTTTGGTGATTTGGAAAAAAATTTGAGAAATTGCTTTCTGCCCAGTTAAAAATGGCTTCAATTTCTGGTGTTGTGGCAGATGATGCCAGATTAGCGTTGCCAAATAAGACCAGAAAACAGAAAGAGAATGTTGTACATTTAATACGTTTTTTCATATGACGTATCTCCTATTATTAGTTCGTATGGAAAGTGCCAATTCATATGAATTGGCACTTTCCATAATTCAAGTTTTTTATTTTAT
>JAHZIU010000124.1 GCA_022601315.1 Betaproteobacteria bacterium | reverse complement strand
TTACCTATGGCATACTCACCGCCAACAAACCAGATGTTACCATCACCATTAATATTCATAGCAGAGTTACATTGTGCACGTGAATCACCGGGTGCGCCCAACATTGCAGAATTGGTACAGGTTGCAGTACCTACAGCATTCTCAATATGCTCATATTGACCACTGAGACGGAAGTTTTGATAGCTCCATGAACCACCACCACGCCAAATTTCTTCATCATCAATAACACCGAGCGATCTTTGTGCATCACTTACATTATCTCTGGAATAACCGCCAAATACACCAAAATTATGACCGCTTACATCCACTTCATAGGTACCAGCTAATTGAAAATCCCACTCACCATCTTCACCACCACTATTCTGGTTAGGTGTGACACTGGTTGGACCAGTAGTTGTTGGATCAAATCTATTTGAATCACCCGGCATCAATAAAGCTGAAAAGGTGAAGCCTTCTACGGTTGGAGAATCATAACGTGTCGCACTATTTACAAATCCGTTGGCACCTGCACTCAAACCATTCGCTGAAGCAGACATCGTACCGCCACTACCACTTGCTTGTAATGTGGTGTAAGCAAATGGATCAATGGTCATACCACCAGCAAAGTCTTTAAATGGTGATTGAACACGGCCAAATTTAATTTCACCCCAACCATCATTTGCTAATCCAACCCAACGTTCCCGCGCAATACCAATATTTCCACTACCTGTGCTCAGACCATATTCAATATGCGCCTTCGCTTTCAAGCCACCGCCCAGGTTCTCAACAACATGCAGTCCCCAACGTGACTTGCCTGTATCGTCACCAATATGCGCTTCGCTTCCTTGTCCTTCAATATCAACAGTGGTGTATTCAGTCTGAACAGTACCAAAAATAGTAACATTAGTTCCTTGTGCCAATACAGCCATCGGGGTTGCTAGTGCACCGGCGACTGCCAGCGAAATCAGTTTCTTCTTCATTCGGAATTTCTCCTTTAATATTAAAACGACTGGGGTCGTCAATTAACCAACTACACTCCGGTGGAATGCACCCCGTTATTTGGAACCCCCAACGCGGAAGGTTTGATGGAATTGTGCCCAACAGGAACACTTACTGCAAGAAAAACACACGAATTTTCAAGATTAAACACAATTATGTTGTATTCACACAACAAAATTGTTGATTTTTGGGTTACAAGTGATTTTTCACACTAAGCCTTTAAACATTTAGTTGCGCAAAATCCCCATCAAATCATCGCCATACCTTTCCAGTTTTCGTACACCTACGCCTGTCACCTGGCGCAATTCATCTTCGCTTTGTGGACACAAACGCACCAACTCTCTAAATGTCGTATCATGAAAGATCACATAAGCAGGCACACCATGCTCCTTCGCCATATTTGCCCGCCAAGCTCGTAAGCGTTCCCACAAATCTTGTTCGGTCGAGTTAAATGCCACCGATTCCTCATTGTCCCGCCTGCTTGAAGTCTTTTTCTGAACAGATTGTTGCCGCAGATATATTGTTTGCTGACCCTTTAATACTGCGCGACTCGCCTCTGTCAAGCATAACGAACCAAAACCACCACTATCCGTTGTCAACAAACCAAGTGCCACAATTTGCCTAAAAACAGCACGCCATACTTTAACTGGCAGCTCTTGCCCGATACCAAATGTACTAACCCTATCGTGGCCCCATTCTTTCACCCGTTCAGTAACATTACCCCGCAACACATCAATCAAATGCCCAGCACCAAACTGCTGCTCTGTACGATAGGCGCAGGATAGTGCTTTTTGTACCACTTCCGTCGCATCCCAGACTTGTGGCGGATTCAAACAGATATCACAATTGCCACATTCGATCGTCGAAAAATTTTCGCCAAAATAACTTAACATACGAATTCGACGGCATGTCGTTGTTTCACATAAAGCTAACATTGCTTCCAACTTTGTTGCCGCAACCCTTTTGAATTGCTCCTGCGCGTTCGATTCCTCTATCATTCGTCGTAATTGAATCACATCACCTAAACCATAGGCCATCCAAGCATTGGCGACCTGTCCATCGCGACCCGCACGACCCGTTTCCTGATAATAACCTTCAATACTTTTTGGCAGATCCAGATGCGCTACAAAACGCACATCCGGTTTATCAATCCCCATGCCAAATGCAATCGTAGCAACCATCACGACGCGATCCTCACGTAAAAACCTTTCCTGATTATTACTACGAATCTGCGCACTCATGCCTGCATGATAAGCAATTGCTGAAATACCTCTTTCCGCTAGCCATGCTGTCGTTTCTTCTACTTTTTTACGAGACAAACAATAGACGATTCCTGCATCATCTGCGTGCTCCGTTTGAATAAATGCCAATAACTGTGACTTACTGTTGGTTTTATCTACAATCTGATAACGAATATTAGGACGATCAAAGCTAGAAACAAATACTTTTGCCTCACCAAGTCCCAGGCGTTCAATTATTTCTGCACGAGTGACCGTGTCCGCAGTTGCAGTTAATGCAATCCTTGGTACTTGTGGAAATCGTTCATGCAAAATTGAAAGTTGGCTATATTCAGGTCGAAAATCGTGCCCCCACTGTGAAACACAATGCGCTTCGTCAATTGCAAATAATGCTACAGTCGTACGCGTTAGCAAATGTAAAAAACGCGATGTCAATAATCGCTCCGGTGCAACATATAGCAAATCATACGTACCTGCGAGCAAATTCTGTTCTACTTCTGCGGCTTCCTGCTGTGACAAGGAAGAATTCAATAGTGCCGCGCGCACACCAACCTCATGCAAGGCGGCAACTTGATTCTGCATTAACGCAATCAGCGGGGAAATAATGACAGCAACACCGTCTCTTAATAACGCAGGAATTTGATAGCAAAGAGATTTACCACCGCCTGTTGGCATTAACACCAAACTATCCCCACCATCAGCAAGATGGGTAATAACCTCAGCTTGCTGTCCACGAAATGCAGGATAGCCAAAAACTTCTTTTAGAATATTAAGAGATTTTGACATTCAGAAACACATCCACACCATTTTTTCTAATCTTTTGCACCGAACCAAAGCCTTTTAACCCAAAAAACTCATAGTCGCAATCTCACCCAAATATCACGGGAACCAACGCATAGGACATAACTGTCACTACAACAACCGCCACAAGGTTTAATTTAAAACCAGCGCGTGCCATTTGTGAAATGGTCACCTTACCCGTTGAATAAACCACCGCATTCGGTGCTGTTGCGACAGGCAGCATAAATGCACAGCTTGCTGCAAGTGCTGTCGGCGCAAACAATAGCATAGGATCAATCCCACTGGATACCGCCAGTACACCCAGAATTGGCAGTAAGGTTGCTGTTGTAGCTGTATTACTGGTTAATTCAGTCAAAAATATCACCAAAATAACAAGACTCAATATCATAAAAATCAAGTCCAGATCAGGCAGACCGGATAAGCTGGCACCTATCCAAGTTGCCAGGCCGGAATCTTTAATGGCAGCTGCCAAACTTAATCCACCCCCAAATAGAATCAGCACGCCCCACGGAATCTTACTCGCGCTTTCCCAATCCAGCAAAGCCGTACCTTTTTCATGCGTATGGCCTGAAGGAATCATAAACATCAGTACAGCGCCACCTACTGCAATCATCGCATCATTTAACCATAAAAGTATTTCAAAATTTTGTTGCATAGGAACGCGCACTATCCACGCTGTTGCCACCAACAAAAAAACATATGTAAT
>JAHZIU010000123.1 GCA_022601315.1 Betaproteobacteria bacterium | reverse complement strand
TAGCTTGACCAAATGTTGTTGTTCCGGGTTAAGGTCAACATGGATTGGTTTTTGTCCCGGCCATGCCAATTCAATTCCCAGATGCTGAAAGTTATCCGGATTTTTGATAGCAACAGGGATCTGAATGTTCTCGCCTTTGTGGACGGCAAGACAGTTACCAATATGAACCTGTAGCTTATATAGATTGCGCCAAGTATGTAACATTGATATTGTCGTGACACTAGCCAGCAGAAATGTTAGCGCATAGGCTAGGCTATTGTTATAGTTGATGGCTCCCAGCAGCATGACAAACAAAACCACTGCAAGAACAAACCCACTGCGGCTGGGCAAGATATAAATCCGCTTCTGACTCAGAGTAATTGTACCCACATCCAATTGGTGCTTACGCAGAACAAATTTATTTTCTATTTGCTTGTACATGATTGCATTAGGGAATCGCTACTTCTGTCAATGGAGCGATAATTTCAGTACGATTGCTGGCACTCATTTTACTGATTGAATGTAAGCGATGCGCAGCAACATATGGTAGCAATTGCTGGATGTCTTCCGGCAGCACATGGTCACGATCATGAATCAATGCCCAAGCACGTGCGGCATGTACTAATGCCAATCCGGCACGTGGTGATAGCCCTGTCAAGTAATGCGGTGATGTACGGCTAAAACTAAGAATTGCTTGCACATAATCTAATAGGGCTTCGGACATGTGTACGCGTTCTACACATTGTTGTAATTGTTGTAAGGTTTCAGGATCAATGGCAGGTTCATGTGTTTCCGGGACATGGCGACGATTCTCACCGGCAAGTATGCGCCGTTCGGCCTTGACATCGGGATAACCAAGTTCTAAACACATTAAAAAACGATCCAGTTGGGATTCTGGCAGGGGAAATGTGCCAATTTGATGCCCTGGATTTTGTGTTGCAATAACAAAAAAAGGTTTGGGAAGTGGGCGTGTTTTACCTTCAATGCTGACTTGCTGTTCTTCCATTGCTTCCAGCAGCGCACTCTGGGTTTTAGGTGTGGCGCGATTGATTTCATCGGCCAATATGACTTGATTGAAAATTGGTCCGGCGTGGAAGCGGAATGAACCATTGGCCGGTTCATACACGGCACTACCCAGAATATCTGCGGGTAATAAATCGCTGGTGAATTGAATGCGATTAAAATTTAATCCAAGACTACTGGCCAATATATGAGATAACACGGTTTTACCGACACCGGGCACATCTTCGATGAGTAAATGTCCACGTGCCAGCAGGCAACAGAATGCGAGCTTGATTTGTTGTGGCTTTCCGTAGATAACATGATTGATTTGTTTAAGTGTTTTTTGAATATGTTGAATCATCATGTTTACGGAATATCAAAGTAGTCAGACAAAAGAGTGAGATTTTTGGAGAAACCTTTTGGCCAGATTCCCCACTTTTTGTTAAATAGAAGAATGACTATTTATCAAAAATAATTGAGGAATCCGGCACAAAACGGCCTCACGCCACAACCAGAATTAATTAATAATTTCTTGTTGGTTTCCCTGCTGATATCGAGAAAATTACTTGAAACTTTAACCGTTTAGAAGGTCGGAATTTTGATTACATTGCTGTTTAAATGTGGTAAGTGTTTCAAATAATAGTGATTTGTTACTGTATGAATAATAAGGAGATGAGTAATAGAAAGTTCTTTTTTTCAAAGTCGTACGCGCTATAACAGCCATTATTTTGTTTATATTGAGTAACGTTTCTGCACTAACGCCAGAGCATGGAAAAGATATGACAAAGCCTAGCCCAATGGGATGGAAGCGAATCAATATTTATTATGAGCGTTGTAAATACTGATTGCTCCTAAAATTTCTTAGAGTTTGTGCCGTTAATAGCTTTGCAAAAGTTATGGAGAAACCTTATGGATGTTACAAGTATTGCAAGTGTGGCAACAAATTTATCTAACGCCAATACCAACCAAGCAGTCAGCACTGCTGTTCTTAAAAAGGCGATAGATGCCAGTGCTGAAGGCGCTCTTGCTCTGATTGAGGCACTTCCAGGCAGTCAAGCTACGCAAAATCTGCCTGCTAACCTTGGACAAAATATAAATACAACAGCTTAGTTTTGCATTCTTCAATTGTTACTTCAGTGCTACTTAGCGTAGTACTGTTTTTTTGTGGCAACCCATTAAAATGAATTTTCAAATACAACTTCATCCAGTGGAAGCTGTCCCGCCTTCGGCCAGGGGTCTTTGATTCCTTTGCCGATTGCAACCATTGGACCCATGACATGATCATCTGGTAAATTGATCAATTCTGCAACTTTTTCAATATCAAAACCAATCATAGGGCAAGATTGATAACCTAAATCCTGCGCTGCAAGCATGAGTGTTTGCATGGCCATTCCAATTGATCGCTGTGCTTCATCCCGTTGCAACCATTCTCGTCCAGTATGAAATGGCCCCATCCAGTTGACTAATAGTTCGGCCACTTCTTTTGGTGCATTTGCCCAGTATCGCCCTGGATTCTTTTGCCAAGCTTTGGTGTCTGCTGTGAAAAGCACAAGAAGAGAAGCATCAGTTATTTGTGCTTGATCATTACCATACGCCTTACGTATTTTACTACGCAGTTCTGGGTCACGAAAGATGATAAAACGCCAATGTTGAATATTGAAACTTGTAGGAGCCTGAATCGTTGCTGTGAGTAACTTTTCCTCTTCACTTTTAGTCAATATATGTGTTTTGTCAAAATGTTTGACAGCACGCCTGCTATAAATCGCTTCTATCGTATTCAAATCTATGATCCTTACATTATTCAAGAATGAGGCATTGGCTTCGCTGGTAGGCTATAGAAGTACTGATTTTGGATCCTGAGGCCATTGCTCAATTGTAGTTAAAATAGTGGACGAAATTGCAAGTTTAAGCCATATGATTTGGAATTGTAAATATCGTGTTTTGTAGTTATCGAAAAATAAAGGATCAATATATCCGCCTTATGTTTCCTTGACTGTATTGTTGTTTCGATTAAGATATTCGATTCTGTATTAGTGGGCTGGAATTTTTAATATTCTTCTGTTTTAATAATGCCTCAAACTGTTCAACCGGAACTGGTTTGCCAAACAGATATCCTTGATAAGCGGTGCAACCTTTGTTCAGAAGAAGTTGTTGCTGATCCTCCGTCTCCACGCCTTCGGCGATAACATCCAGGTTAAGGCTTTGTGCCATGGCAATGATGGTATACACAATCGATCGGTCATTACTATTGGTAACAATTTCACTGATGAATGATTGATCAATCTTGAGTTGATTAAGGGGTAGACGTTTAAGATATTGTAGGGATGAATAACCGGTACCAAAGTCGTCTAATGAGAATTGGATATTCATTTCTTTCAATGCGTTCATTGTTGCAATGGTGTCTTCGATACTCTCCAATAACATGCTTTCAGTCAGTTCCAGCTTTAGTAAGCTTGGATTGATGCCATAGCGTTGTATGGTAGTTTGTACTTGCAAGACGAAATCTGTTTGGCGAAATTGCTTGGCACTAACATTCACTGATAGAACAAAGTTACGCATTAATGCATTTTGCTGCCACATTTTGAGTTGTGCGCAAGCCGTTTCTATAACCCATTGTCCGATGGGCAGTATCAGTCCTGTCTCTTCTGCAAGTGGAATGAATTGTGCAGGAGACACTAAACCACGTTCAGGATGTAGCCAACGAATTAATGCTTCTGCGCCCAAAGGGTGGCGTAGATTATTAACCTGAATTTGATAATATAGCTGGAATTGTTGATGTTCAAGTGCTATGCGTAATTCGCCTTCCAAAGCTGCGTGGGCATTGATGATATCTTGCATCTTTGGGTCGAAGAAGCATAGATTGTTGCGTCCAGACTTCTTCGCCTGATACATGGCGATGTCTGCTTGTTTTAACAATTCATCAGCTGCTTGTTGATGGCCATCGATGAGAACAGCGCCGATACTGGAGGTACTGTGGCATTCGTGTAGACCAAGCTGGTAAGGTTGATTTAAAGCAGCGAGAATTTTATTACCAATAGTTTCAGTCTGCGTTGCTGCTTCAAGAATATGTTCACTCAAGTCTTCTAGTATCACCACGAACTCGTCGCCGCCCAAACGTGCCACGGAGTCATCTTCACGTACTTGAGACATCAAACGTTGCGCTGCTTGTTGTAACATTAGGTCACCAGTGATATGGCCGAGGGTATCATTAAGAATTTTGAAATTATCGAGATCAATAAATAACAGTGCACCTTTTCTGCGATTACGTGTGCTCGATGCCAATGCTTGCTTTAGCCGGTCGAATAAAAGCCGTCGATTGGGTAATTGGGTGAGAGAATCGTAAAATGCCAAATTTTTGATCTCTTCTTCGGCCGCCTTACGATCTGTGATGTCCACCATAATACCGCGTAGCCATCGAGGCGCATCATTCTCAACAACCACAGTAACAATATCGCGAAGCCATACCACATGGCCATCCAGCGCGATAAATCGATACTCGAAATCGTGCGATTCCAGCCGCCCAGTACAGCTGGCACAATATTCAAGCGCCCAGCTTTTATCATCTGGGTGTAAATGTTCTACCCAGAAATCCGGTTTTAGCCAGTCCTCACTTGGATAACCTAATAGACGTTCTGCCTGCTGACTAATGAATGTGAATTTAAAAGTAACAGCGTCCGCCTCCCATACAATTCCATCAGTAGAATTAACCAGATCCCTGAACCGCTCTTCAGCAGCCTGGAGAGATTTTTCTGCTTGCTTGCGCTCGGTTATTTCCTGCTTTACTGCTATAAAATGTGTAATCTTATCTTGTTCGTTCGCTAATGGCGTTATTGTCATTTCTTCGTGATACAAGGAACCATCTTTACGGCGGTTAATAAGATCACCACGCCAAACTTTATTGGCAAGAATCGTTTTCCACATCAACTGGTAATAAGCTTTATCTTGTTTGCCAGACTTCAGCAATTCTTTGTGATTACGATTGTAAATCTCACTAAGACTAAAGCCTGTAAGCTGGCTAAATGCTCGATTGGCCCATTCAATATGACCATGAACATCAGTAATAATGATTCCATTGGCAGCAGCGTTGAGTGCGCTGTCTTTTAATTGCAGGGCCGCCAATGCTCGTTTAATTTCGTTGACATAAGTAGCCACAACCATTCCAACCAAGGATAGAATCAACATGTATAGCCAGTAGTTGCCGAGACCGGTACCATTGATATCATGAGCGAAATAACCGGTTTCTATAGATGCGCCCCATAGTGCCTGGATCGCTATCACTAACGCAACAAAAGTCGCACCACAAGTACCAACTCGTATTGCGACCCAAGTGATAAACAAGAACATCATGAATGCCCGAGGTTCAGCAATGAGTGCTTCATTAAGCCAGTCTAAAAATATAATCTGTCCGGCAATAAATGTAATACCCGTTAGCAATATTGCTTCAAGTATTTGCTTTGTACTTAATTTGTCGAATCTTTCCTGCCAGACGGCTAATATAAATGGTGTTACTAGAATAATCCCAAGTGTATCTCCCATCCACCAATTCAATACATTCTCAAAATATTCCGCTGAAGTAATATAGCCGTTTAATAATAAAGATAACGCACCAATAACAGCGCCGATAATACTGGCAACACCGCCCCCAATTAAAATCAATCGCAGATAGTCGGGTAGTGAATGCAAATGATAAGTAGTTTGGTTGTATCGTGTTAGCATCCACACACCGAAAAGCGCCTCTGAGATGCTTGCCAGGGTAATACCCCCAGCCACCCATAGTGAGTCATTGGCATGCATGTTAACCAGTAACGCACCGAAAAGAATGCCCC